>CAJBIG010000121.1 GCA_903953065.1 uncultured Solirubrobacterales bacterium | reverse complement strand
GTGCTGGGCAACGATGCCGTTGCGCACGCGGGTCAAGAAATCGGCGATTGGATCTGTCATCGACATTGGTTGCTCTTCTCCCCTACCAGCTGCTCTTCGTCATTCCGGGGATGTAGCCGTTGTGAGCTAGCTCACGCAGGCAGATGCGGCAGACGCCGAACTTGCGGTAGACAGCGCGCGAGCGGCCGCAGCGGCTGCAGCGGCTGTACCCGCGGGTTGGGTACTTGGGTGTGCGCGCCTGCTTGACGCGCTGGGAAGTCTTGGCCATTACTGATCGGTCTCCTCGGCGGGTTCGTCGGCGGCCTCGTCGGCGGCCTCTTCAGCTGCCTCTTCGGCGGCTCCTTCTTCTGCCACTTCGGCGCCTTCGTCCTCGGCGCCAGCTTCGTCACCATCGTCGCCCTCTTCGGCGTCCCCGGCTGGCTGCTCGCTCTCCTGCTCAGCCTTTGCAGCCTCCAAGGCTGCCTTTGATTCGGCGGCGGCTTCGGCCTTCTTGGCCTCTTCGGCAGCTACCTCTTCAGGGTTTGGCTTGTTGATGAAAGGCATCCCGAACAGTGAGAGCAGCGCGTAGCCCTCTTCGTCGGTGGCGGCGCTGGTCGTAATTGCGATGTCAAGGCCGCGGATCTGGTCGACAGCGTCGTAGTCGATCTCAGGGAAGATGATCTGCTCGCGGACCCCGATCGTGTAATTGCCACGGCCGTCGAAGTTGGCCGGCAAGCCGCGGAAGTCGCGGATACGCGGAATCGCGATTGACATCAGGCGGTCAAGGAATTCGTATGCGCGATCGCCGCGGAGCGTCACGGCAAGACCAACAGGCATCCCCTCACGGAGCTTGAAGTTGGCGATCGACTTGCGGGCCAGGCGCACGTTCGGCGTCTGGCCGGTGATCTGCGCCAGCTGCCCTGCGGCTGCCTCGAGCATCTTCGAGTCCTGCTTGGCCTCGCCGACCCCCATGTTGACGGTGATCTTCTCGACCTTCGGCGCCTGCATCACGGTCGTGTAGCCGAACTGCTCAACGAGAGCAGGACGAACTTCTTCGAGATAACGAGTCTTTAGGCGAACGGGTGTTTTTGTGGCTGGCATAAGGGCTTTAAGTTCAGTCGAGCTTCGTGCTTGAGCGCTTTGTGACGCGGCTGCGGACGCCGCCTTCGCGGGTCACGCCGACGCGGGTCGGACGATTGTCTTTCGGATCCACCAGCATCACATTGCTGACGTGGATCGGACCTTCTTTTTCGATCACGCCACCGGCTGCTGCCTGACTGTCGGCGCTTGCCGTAGGTGAAGGCTTCTGATGACGCTTGATGATGTTAAGGCCCTCGACGTAAACCCTTTCCTTCTTTGGGTCAACGCGGAGAACACGACCTGTCTTTCCACGGTCCTTGCCACTGACAATGGCGACTTGGTCGTCGCGACGGATGCGCATACCCATGCTAGAGCACCTCCGGAGCAAGCGAGATGATCTTCATGAAGTTGCGGTCGCGCAGCTCGCGGGCGACTGGCCCGAAGAT
>CAJBIG010000120.1 GCA_903953065.1 uncultured Solirubrobacterales bacterium | reverse complement strand
GCCCGCTTGGAAGAGAACGTTGGGTATCGCGAGCGCCATTGGTTAGCCCCCCATCGGGTCGGGAGTGCCTAGCTCGCCCCACTCCGGCGGCTCGTAGGCCTCGCCGGGTACGCCTCCGAGAACAAGCATGCGGATGCCATCCGGGCCGGCGACGACCTTGCGCTTCGTGCTTGGGCCGACGCGAGCCATCGTCTCGCTGTCCAGCGCAAACTCTTCACCTTCGATTGTGAGCACACCGCTGCCCGCGAGCACGATGTAAATCTCTTCCTGCTCGTCGTGCGTGTGGTCATGGTCGGGGTAGCGGTCGTAGCCGGCCGGCAGAGTCAGGATGCTCATCCCGACCGACGTCACGCCCAGCTCGGCGCGCGCTTTGCGCAGCCCGCCGCCAAAGGTTGTCTCCATCTCATCGATCTTCTTCACGGTGAAATCGGCCACGGTCGCTCCCTCTCTCGTAATCAATCGGCTGCTTGGCAGAAGTGTGACGGAAAACGGGCTAGTTCATCGCCCGGCCGGTCATCCGCTGACCGAAGAGGATCAGCACCGCGGCGATTAGCCCGGTTAGAGCCATCAGGCCCATTCCCCAGAAGAAGCCAGCGGCGGCGGCCGGAAGAATCACGAGCGGGGCCGACGCACCACCGAGGTGGCCGACGCCATCGCCCATTGCCACCCCGCGGGCGCGCAGCTGACCGCTGAACTGCTCGGCCGTGTTGACATACATCAGCGGCACGGCGAAGCCAATTGTCGCCGAGACGATGAATCCGAAGATGATGATCACCGCGGCGACCGGCGCGAGGCCGATCACGATCAGTGCGACAGCGAAGACAACGAGACTGACCGAGATCGTGAACTTGCGCTCAAATCGTTCGCTGTAGCGAACCGATCCGAGCGCTCCAACAATCAAGCCGATCCCCGTCACGCAGAGGAAGCTGAGGCTCGATGTCAGTGAGAAGCCCTCGTTGGTCAGCATCGTTGGCGCCAAAGTGAGCCAGCCGTAGTTGCCGACGTAGTAGATCAGCCAGAAGGCGAGGAAGAGGGACACACTGACCCAGAAGCTGCGCAGCGCAACCGGGGGCTTCAGCTCCGCCAGTGGCGGCGGCTGCTCCCTAGTGGTGGCAAAGCGCTCAGCTTCTTCAACGAGCGCCAGCGCTTCGTCTTCCTCCCCCCGCTCGACCAGCCAGTGCGGCGACTCCGGCAGCCTAGTTCGCAACGGAATCATCGCCAAGCCGCCAACCGCGGCGATCACAAACATTGCTCGCCACCCATTGCTGAAATTCGGCACCAGCGCCAGCGCGACGAAGGGCGTGATCGCAATGCCAACGTAACCCCAAACGACGGCCTCGCAGCCGGCGCGGCCTCGCAGCCGCGTCGGCGAGATGCCATTTAGGTAGGCGGCGGCAGCGGCGATCTCGGCGCCAATCCCCATCCCGGTGATGAAGCGACCGACAAGCAGCAGCGTGAACGAGCCACTGAAAGCGGTGATCAGCGCGCCGACGGTGAACATCCCAACAGAGACCAGCAGCGCCAGGCGCCGACCGAGGCGGTCGGAGACGACGGCGTCGGAGAGAGAACCGACGACGTAGCCAACAAGGCCCACTGAGATCGCGGAAGCGGCGGTCTGCGAGCTGATCTCGAACTGCTTCGCAATCACCGGGAGCGCATCGCCAATGTTGACGATGTCGTAAAAGGCGAAGAAGTAGGCCGCGCCGAGCGCGATTAGTACGCGGCGCGGGTATGGCCAAACGCGAATCGCGTCGAGCCGCTCGATGATCGCGTTCGCGGCCGTCCCAGTCATCGCCGGGTTATACCAGCGGCGATACCCCCAAGCGGAATCGAACCGCTGCTACCAGGATGAAAACCTGGCGTGCTAACCGCTACACCATGGGGGCTAGTGCGAGGGCGAAGTGTAGAGGCGACGGACTCTTCGCGGTCAGCTGAGGTCGAAGACGCGCTGCGAGTTAGCGCTGAGGAAGAGGTCGCGCGTCTCGTCGTCCAGCTCCAGCGCGTCCAACCCAGCAAGCGCGGCCTGCGGCGTGACCATCGGGAAGTTCGATCCAAACAGCACCTTGTGGCGGCCGCTGCCGGTCTTCATGTAGGCGACGAGCTCCTGCGGCAGGCGCGCGAGCGTCCAAGCTGAGGTGTCGATGTAGACGTTGGCGTGCTTGCGCGCGACGGCAACCATCTCCTCGGTCCAGGGGTAGCCGGCGTGGCCGCAGACGATCACCAGCTCAGGGAAGTCGATCGCCACCTGATCGATGTAGGGGATTGGCCGGCCAGGCTCGCTCGGCATCAGCGGCCCGGCGTGGCCGACCTGCGTGCAGAACGGCACGCCCAG
>CAJBIG010000119.1 GCA_903953065.1 uncultured Solirubrobacterales bacterium | reverse complement strand
GTCGCGATTGCGCTCGCCGACATCACGCAGCCGAGCATCGCGGCGAGCGTGGTTACAACCTTCGTCTGGACCGGCGCTTGGTCAACGCTGCGCGTGGCAGGAAAGCACGGTGCGCTAGCCGCGTTCGCACTTGGAGCTGTCTTCATCGTCACGAACGGACTGCCAGCTCAGCCGCTGGGCCCGGCGGTCGCCGCGGTTGCCGTCGGCGGCCTTGCGGGGTTGTTGTGGATGCTGATTGCCGGTGGCGGTCCAGCGCCAAAGAGCGGCGAGACAACCTGGCCGGGTGTGCGGGCAACGCTCGCCACTGCCTGGTCGAGACTCAAGTTAAGCCCCGTCCTTCGTCACCACGCGCTTCGAATCGCCTTGGCGACATCCGCTTCGGTTCTCGCCTACCGCTTGGTCGATCTCTCTTTCGGCTATTGGGTAACGCTGACGATCCTTGCGATCCTCCAGCCCGATCCGCACGCCAGTCGAATCCGCAGCATTCAACGCTCGACCGGCTCGTTTGTCGGGATCACGATCGCTGCCGTCTTCATCTATCTCACAGGCGACGCTTGGGCTCTGGCGGCGGCTGCATCGCTTGCAGCCTTGGCGCTTTTCGCGATGCGCGAGCGCAGCTATCACTGGTTCGTGATGCTGATAACGCCGACCGCGCTGTTGATGATCAGCAGTGTCTTCTACAGCGGCGTAGGGCTGGCTGGATACCGCGTGCTAAACACGGTTCTGGGAATACTGATTGCGCTGGCTGCGAGTTGGCTGCTGTGGGGCGACGATGAGATCGGCAAGCCGCCGCCTGCGCTGGAGCCGCGCTGACGGCAGTCGCCCTCCTGCCGCCGCCGCGGCTGGCTATTGTCCGCGGGGCACTGGGGGACTGGTGTAATGGCAACATAGGGGTCTCCAAAACCCTTGCTCGAGGTTCGATTCCTCGGTCCCCCGTCCAGTCAGGTCGGTCGAGCGAGTACTCTGCTGCCGGTGGCTGGCTCGGTGCTTACATTCGACGCGGTGACGAAGCGTTACGGCTCGCGCAGCGCCGTCGATGAGCTTTGCTTCGAGGTTGCCGAACGGTCGATCACAGGGCTGCTTGGATCAAACGGCGCCGGCAAATCAACGGCGATGAAGCTGCTTCTTGGCTTGGCGACGCCGAACAGTGGGCAGATCGAGCTCTTCGGCGCTTTGCAAGGAACCGCCGCTTTCGCTGACGCGGTTCGTCGCACCGGTTCGCACATTGAGCTGCCCGCTCTCTACGAGCGCGCTACCGCGCGCCAGAACGTTGCGATTCAGTGCGCCGGCTTCGGCATCGGTCGCCGCGACCCGAAGATCGACGCCGTGCTTGAAACGGTCGGCCTCTCGTCGCGCTCCGAGGACAAGGTGAAGAGTTTTTCGCTCGGGATGCGGCAGAGGATGAGCCTCGCGCTCGCGCTGGTTCACGAACCGGAGCTGGTCGTGCTCGACGAGCCGATCAACGGACTTGACCCCGAGGGCGTAGTTGAGATGCGCGAGCTGATTCGTTCGCTGCCTTCGCTCGGAATGACGGCTCTGGTCTCCTCGCACGTGCTCGATGAGATCGAACGAACCGTCGACGAGATCGTGATCATCCGTGAAGGGAAGCTGATCGCCGAAGGGCCGATCGCTTCGATCATTACCACGAGTGGCATTATGTTGCGCGTCCCGGCCGGCAACGGCGCCGCTGCGACCGCAGCGCTCAGCGCCGCGGGGATCACGGCGGCGGCCTTTGACACTGGC
>CAJBIG010000118.1 GCA_903953065.1 uncultured Solirubrobacterales bacterium | reverse complement strand
GCGACGGTACGAATCAGGGTCTTCATTCAGGTTCTCTCCTCAGAGGGTTTGGCCAGTGGTTACTGACCTTTGATCATTCTTACACAGTTTGGTCACGGCGTGACGAGGTAGAAACCGGCCATGCCGTTGTCCTGGTGCGACATCACGTGGCAGTGGTAGAGCCAGCGACCCGGATTATCTTCCTTGAAGCGGACCGTGATCGTCTCCGCCGGGCCTACCGTTTGGTTGTCGGAGACGAAGTTGCCGCCGTCTTTGTGCCACCGGTGGCCATGCATGTGGAAGTCGTGGAAGGCGTCGTCGATGCCGAAGACGTGAAGCGCGACGTTCTGCCCGACCTTGGCCTCAATTGTTGGCGTGTTGCCGGCGTAGGCGCAACCGTTGATGCATTGGAAGACGCGCTTGAGGCCGGTTGTCGGGGGCGCGAGCGAATGCAGGAAGAGCACTCGCTCGACGTCCGGGCGCGGAGCGTCCTTTGGGTGGATGATGATCGCGCCGAAGAGCCCGCGCATCGAGTTGAGAGTGTGGTTTGGGCCATGGTCGTGATATGGCCAAGCGCCGGCAGACTCGGGAATGGCTTCCCACGTGTAGGTGAATTCTTCGCCGGGGCCGATGTAGCCGCCGGCGCGAGTGAAGTCGCCCATGTAGGCGCCGTCATATTCGGGCGTGTAACGCACTCCGTGCGGGTGCATTGTGATCGCTTGCGCGTACTTGTCCGGCAGGCCGTTGCGCACGTGAACGCGCAAGACGTCTCCGACCTCGCACTCGAGCGTTGGCCCTGGGATCGCGGCCGGACCGGCCGCCGCGGCGAAGCCTTCGGTCATCAGCTGATAGGCGAAGGCTCGGAACACGCTTGGCCCAGCGATTCGCGTGCCGTGCCAGAAGTCACGGCGAGGGCGCGACGGAACGATGTCCCAAAGCGGCGCGGTCGCTTGAATCCAATATTAAACGACTTTACCACCCGGCTGAGGCTGGGGCGTTTGAAACTCAAGCTGGTCGACGGCGCCGGCGCCGGGCGTTACGGCGGCGATCTTCGACTTTGCTCCAACCGGCTTCTTCACGCGCGCGGCGGCGGCGTCGGCCTTGGCGGCGTCGCCAGCCTTCTCGACGAGAATGTTCTGGCCTCCGATTGAGCACAGGAAGGCTCCCGCGCCAGCGGCAAGAAAACCGCGGCGGCCAACGCTCAGGCCGCCGGAGCCATCGCCGCTATCGCCGCTACCGCGGTTGAGATTGTTCGACATCGCGTCGCCGATGATAAACCAAGGAAGTCGCCACGGCGCCGCTTGCGGCTGCCGCTGCGCCGACTTGCGCGCGCCTAAGCGGCCACGTTGCGACTGTCGAGGTGGCCGCCGACTTTGCGCTTGACGCGCTGGAGTGCGTTGTCGACGGTCTTCGTGTCGCAGTCGACGATTCCACCGATCTCCTCGTAGGAGCGCCCGTCGAGGTAGAGCGCGAGCACGCGCGCCTCGAGCTCCGAGAGCGTTGATGAGAGGCAGTCGACTAGCGAGCGCAGCTCTTCGGACGAGATCACCTGATTGGCGGGATCGTGGACGGTTGAGCCGGGCAGCATCTCTTCCAGCGTCGATTCGCCTTCGCTGGCACCGGCCGGCGTCGTCGCGAACGAGACGTACTGGTTAAGAGGTACGTGCTTGTTTCGCGTCGCCGTTTTGACGGCCGTGATGATCTGCCGCGTGATGCAGAGCTCGGCGAAGTTGCGAAAGCTCGACTGACGATCGGTGCGGTAGTCGCGAATCGCTTTGTAAAGACCGACCAACCCCTCCTGCATCAAGTCGTCGCTATCGCCGCCGGCGATGAAGTACGAGGAAGCTTTTAGACGGACGAATCCGTGATAACGCCGGACGAGTCGATCGTAGGCGGCTGGGTCTCCCTGCTTAGCAAGGGCGATCAGGTACCCATCTTCAACCTTTAGCTGAGCGTGAGATGCTGCGGAAATACGGGCCACGAGCAATCCTTTCTCCCCTATTTCATTAGGGAAAAGTCGGACGAGCTCAGTGGCGCACTCCTCCCCTGGCGCCAACTGCGAACGTTACAATTGT
>CAJBIG010000117.1 GCA_903953065.1 uncultured Solirubrobacterales bacterium | reverse complement strand
GGCGTTGGCAACGTCGTGCTGATCTACGGCGCCTCAACCGGCCGTGATGGAATCGGCGGCGCTTCGGTGCTCGCTTCGGCCGAGCTTGGCGAGGCCGATGACGACAAGCGGCCGACAGTTCAGGTTGGCGACCCGTTTGAAGAGAAGAAGCTGATGGAGTGCTCGCTCGAGCTGCTCGAGCTTGGCCTGATCGTCTCGCTTCAGGATCTCGGCGCCGCCGGCCTCACATCCTCGGCCTGCGAGATGGCTTCCAAGGGCGAGGTTGGAATTGACATCGACGTGCGCAAGGTGCCGCTGCGCGAGGCCGACATGGAGCCGTTCGAGATCATGGTCAGCGAATCGCAGGAGCGGATGCTCTGCGTGATCGAGCCCAAAGATGTGGACGCGGTGCGCGCGATCTGCGACAAGTGGGAGGTCAGCTCGGCGGCGATCGGCGAGGTCACCGGCACGCGCCTGATGCGGATCTATTCGGACGAAGAGCTCGTCGGCGAGATGCCGGTAGAGGCGCTCGTTGATGACTGCCCGATCTACGACCTTGCGCCGCAGAAGCCCAGCGAGCCGATCTACCCGCCTCCAACCGCGCGGTTTGACGCTTCGGCGAGCCTTGGCGAAGCGCTGATGGCTCTCGTCGGGTCACCAAACGTGGCTTCGCGCCGCCCGCTCTTTGAGCAGTACGACTCGATCGTCCAGTCGCGCACAGTGCGCCGCCCCGAGCAGGCCGACGCCGCCGTGCTCGCGCTTCCGAACGGCACCGCACTGGCGGTCAGCATCGACGGTAACGGCCGCCGTGTCGCCGCCGATCCTTACCGCGGCACGCTCGGCGTCGTGCTCGAGTGCGCCTCCAACCTGGCCTGCGTCGGCGCTCACCCGCTCGGCACGACCAACAACCTCAACTTCGGCAACCCGGAGAAACCGCACGTCGCTTGGCAGCTGAGCGAGGCGGTCCGCGCAATCGCCGACGCCTGCACGGCGCTCGAGGCGCCGATCGTCGGCGGCAATGTTTCGCTCTACAACGAGGGCGCCTCGGGACCGATCTACCCGACGCCGGTGATCGGCATGGTCGGCCTGCTCCCCGACGCCACTCGCGCCGGCCGGCTTGGTTTCGTCGAGGAGGGCGAGACGATTGCGCTGGTCGGCCCGTTCACCCCTTCGCTGGCCGCGAGTGAACTTTCGAAGCTGCGCGGCGAGCCGCTGCCAGACGGTCTGCCCGAAGTTGAGATTGAAGCCGTCCGTGACGCTCAAGCCGCCGTCCGCGGCGCCGTTCGCGATGGCCTGATCGACTCGGCTCACGACATCGCAGAGGGCGGAATCGTCACGGCGATCGCCGAATGTGCGCTTGCCGGTTCGATCGGAGCTTCGGTCGAGATCGATCCCGCCGACGACGTCTGGCAGAGCTGCTTTGGCGAGGGCCCGGGGGGCTTTATCTGCTGCGGCCACGCGACCGCGCTGGCACAGCTTGGCGAACGAACCAACGTGACCGTGATCGGCAAGGTCGGCGGCGATCGGCTGGAGATCGATCTTGGCTCCGAAAAGATCGAGCTGGGGCTTGATCAGTTGCGCGAGCGCCACCGCGCGCTGGAGTCGGTTTTCCAATGATTGCGGGCGGAGAATACGCCCGATTCTGCGGCCCTCGGTGGTACTCTCTACTGACTCTGCCCCGTATGGCGACCGGACGGGATTCATGACCGAGCAGCACTCTTTCGATGAGCGCGACGGACCCCGCGACGAGTGCGGTGTCTTCGGCATATATGCGCCTGGCAAAGAGGTCGCGCGGCTGACCTATTTCGCGCTCTACGCGCTCCAGCATCGTGGCCAAGAGTCGGCCGGGATCGCCGCCGCCGACGATGGCGGCTTCATCATTACTCAGCGCGCGCTCGGGCTTGTAAGCCAAGTATTCAAGGAGCACGACCTGCGCGCGCTTGACGGCGACCTCGCGATCGGCCACGTCCGCTACTCAACGACCGGCTCCAGCGGCTGGGAGAACTCGCAGCCCGTGCACCGCACCGGAAGCGCCACCAGCAGCGGCCGCGAGCTGGCCCTCGCACACAACGGCAACCTCACCAACGCCGTCGAGCTTCACGCCGAGCTGCGCGCGCAGGGCGTCGAGTTCAGCTCTACCTCCGACTCCGAAATAATCGCCGCGCTGATCGCTGATGACCCAAGCCCAACGATCGAAGAATCGGTCTGCGCGATCATGCCGCGACTGCAGGGAGCCTTCTCGACCGTCGTGATGACGAATGAGCGCGTCGTTGCCTTCCGCGACCCGGCCGGCGTCCGCCCGCTCGTGCTCGGCCAGATCGATGACAGCTATTGCGTCGCCAGCGAGTCGTGCGCGCTTGACATCATCGGGGCCACCTACATGCGCGATGTGCTGCCGGGCGAGATGGTGTCGATTGGAGCCGATGGGATTCGCACGAAGATGGTGGTGGAGGGAGAGCGGGAAGCCTTCTGCCTCTTCGAATACATCTACTTCGCTCGCCCCGACTCGAAGATGAACGGCACCGTGCTGCAGGCTGCGCGCGGCCGGATGGGTGAGGCCCTTGCGCGCGAGCATCCGGCGCCGAGCGCCGACCTCGTCATCGCAGTACCCGACTCCGGCAATGCCGCCGCGCGCGGCTTTGCCCGCGAGAGCGGTTTGCCCCAGGACGACGGCTTCGTCAAGAACCGTTACGTCGCACGAACCTTCATTCAGCCCGGGCAGGAGCTGCGCAAGCAAGGTCTGCGGCTGAAGTTCAACCCGCTGCCGGAGATCGTTGGTGGCAAGAAGCTGGTCGTCGTTGACGATTCGATCGTGCGCGGCAATACGACGCGTCAGATTGTTCAAATGTTGCGTGATGCTGGCGCGCTTGAGGTTCATCTGCGGATTTCGGCGCCGCCGATCCGCAACCCGTGTTACTACGGCGTAGACATGTCAACGCGCGAAGAGATGATCGCCCACGGCAAAACGGTTGACGAGATCGCAGAGATGCTCGGTGCCGATTCGCTCGCCTACGTTTCGCTTGAGGGCGTCTACGGCGCGATCGAGGGTGAGCCGGCAAATCATTGCGACGCTTGCTTCTCCGGCAACTACCCGCTGCCGGTCGCCGAAGAGGGCAACAAGCTGGCGCTTGAGTCAGAGCTCCCGATGGCGCCAACATCGGCT
>CAJBIG010000116.1 GCA_903953065.1 uncultured Solirubrobacterales bacterium | reverse complement strand
TGATTGCGTTTCGCCCAAGCCGGAGAGGGGATTCGAACCCCTGACCCCCTGTTTACAAGACAGGTGCTCTGACCAGCTGAGCTACTCCGGCGCGGGTCGCCAGTCTACGCGTCAGTCGCGTTCGACCGGCGGCATCACGGCGCCGATGATCCAGAACAGCGGGAAGAAGATGCCGATGATGAACATGATCCAGTGGCCCTTGCGCAGGCTTGTTACGCCGAGCACGACAAGCAGCACGAAGTAGATGACTACGAGGAGGCCCCAAACTGGGCCGCTGACGGCGAGGATCATTACTAACTCTCCATTCGTTGGTTACCGATCGGCGAAGCCTACCCGGCGGGCGGGCGGTTCAGCGCGCGCTCGGCCTCGCCGAGCACGAAACCGAACAGAAGGTGGCGCCAAGTCGCCTGCGCGAAGGCGGCGCGGCTGCCGCTGAGCTTTGGCAGCTCATCGCGCGCGGGGTGGAAGCGTTCGCTAAGGCCAACCGCCGGCCATGAGGCTAGGTGCTCGGCCATTCCGGCAGCGGGGCCCTTGAGCGCGGGCGGCAGTGGAATGTGTGGCGCAACGTTGGCGTAAACGGCGCCAAAGAGCGCGCCGTTGGCAAGGTGCATCACAGCGCCAATCGGTCGCCAGGCCGGCCCGCGCGTTACAGCCTTGCCGAGCAGCTCCGTGTCGTCGTAGGGAACGCCGAAGACGCGCATGTCAATCGGCTGCTGAATGGCCCAAACGCCGGTGGCAATCGCACCGGCCAGCGCGCCGCGCAATGTTCGGTTTAGGTCAACAGGCATTGCCTTGAAGGTACCGAGAAGTTGTGTAACCAAATGCGCCGGGATTGGTAACGGCAGGTATGGAACGGGAGAAGCTGCTTGAAAAGGCTGGCGGCCACGGCGTAAACCGCGTCGTGTTCCGCGTTGTGCGCTTCTTCTTCCTGCCGTTCTTCCGCACCTACTTCCGCCTCAGCACGCTTGGCCGTGAGCACGTGCCAAAGAGCGGCGCAACGATCTACGCCTGCAACCACCGCTCGTTCCTTGACCCGTTTGTAATCAGTGCGCTTGGCCGCAGGCCGCTCTACTTCGTCGCCAAGCGCGAGCTGTTTGAGAAGAACCGCCTGCAAACGTGGTTTCTCAACAGCCTTGGCGCATTCCCGATCGACCGCGGCCATGGCGATAACGATTCGATGGACACGGCGCTGCGGATCCTTGCCCGTGGCGACGGCGTGATGATCTTCGTTGAAGGAACGCGAGTTCGGCCCGGCCCACTCGGCCACCCGCGCAGCGGTGTCGGCCGCCTTGCTCTGCAGAGCGGAGCGCCGATCGTGCCCGTTGCCGTGATTGGAACCGAGAATGTGCGACGCGGCTGGAAGATCTATCCGCGCAAGATCACTGTCCGTGCCGGCGCGCCGCTGACCTTCCCTCAGGTTGACGACCCATCGCACGAGCTCGCCAAGTCGGTCGCCGAGCGCGTCTGGCCTTGCGTAGAGATGCAGTGGGAATGGCTCGGTGGAACTGTGCCGCTGCGGCGCGTGGGAATAGTTGGCGCCGGCGGCTGGGGGACGAGCCTTGCGGTTGCTTTGGCGCGCGCCGGTGTTGCGGTTGAGCTTGGAACGCGCAGCGCCCAGCAGGCGAGCGAGATTGCCGCTGCCCGCACCAACGAGCGCTACCTGCCGGGCGTCGAGCTGGACGCGGCAATCAGCGTCGTTGAGGCGGCGAAGATGGATCTTGAGCACGCTGACGCCGTCGTGCTCGCGGTTCCGACCGGGGAACTGCCGGTCGTTGTCGGCGCGATGGCTCCGCGGCTCGGCGAGCGCACCGGCGTTGTGACCACCTCTAAGGGTCTGGTGCCGCCATCGGGCGAGCTGCCGACCAGATACTGCGCCGCGCGCATCGGCGGGCGGCCAATCGCCTGCCTGGGCGGCCCCGGCCACGCCGCTGACGCTCTGGAACACGGCGCCTCGCTGGTTATCGCTGGCACCGACAAGGACTTCCTCGCCCGGCTTCGGCGCGCCTTTGCCGACGCAAATTTTGATGTCAGCTTGACCGATGACGTGACCGGCGTTGAGCTTGCCGGCGTGGCGACCAACGTCGCCGTGCTGGCGGCGAGCACCGCCAGCGTTGCCGGACCGAACGCCGCCGGCGCCGCGGCAGGCAAGGTCTTCTCCGAGGTCGCCAGCTACGCCGAGCAGCTCGCCGGCAAGCCTGAAAGTTGGACCGGCCTGGCCGGCGTCGGTGACTTGGTTGCCTCGGTTGTCGCCGCAGGTGGCCGCAACCGCCGCGCCGGCGAGATGCTCGCTGCCGGCGCTTCAGCGCAGGAGATCCGCCCCGAGATCGGCCAAGTCGCCGAAGCGCTCGACTCGCTGCCGCTTCTGGCTGAGGCTCTGCGCGAGGCTCACGTTCGCGCCCCGGCAATCAACTCGCTATCGGAGGTCGTCGCCGGCCACAGCGACGCAGCAAGCTTTGCCGAGTCTGTAATCGAACCGCGCCGCGTGGTCGGCGCACGCGTCGTCTAAGGCGCGCGGGTAGGCTCTGATGCGTGGAAAAGGAGGAGCTAGACCGCCGTTTCAGCGACTGCTACCGCGATCATCTTCGCGACGTTTACTCCTACTCGTACTACCGCGTTGGCAACCATC
>CAJBIG010000115.1 GCA_903953065.1 uncultured Solirubrobacterales bacterium | reverse complement strand
GCTTCGGCGCGCCGGCGTATTCACCGGTAGCTGCAGTCTTCATCCGAATGATCGCATCGCGCTGATCGTGCGGCAATAGCGCGCGCTGAACCCCTACCTCACGCCGCACGCGCCTGCCCGCGCTCGCTATCCTGCCGGTTCTGCGGGCGATTAGCTCAGTTGGTTAGAGCGCGTCTCTGATAAGGACGAGGTCCCAGGTTCGAATCCTGGATCGCCCACTCTATTTTCCGCGTTGCGACCCGCTCGGGCGGTGCAGACTTTAGTTGCGGACGCAAGCTTGGCGATGCGCTCCGCAGAGCTACTCTTCTCTTTCAATGCGAGATCAGATCACGGAGCTCCACCGGCGGCTTCAGGCCCAACAGGAGGCGCACAAAGAGCGCAGCCTCTGGTTGCGCACGGCCGGCGTTGTTGTAGGCATCGGCCTGCTCCCCCTGGGCGTCGTCTTGATTCCCTTGCCAGGCCCAGGGTTCGGCGTGATTTCGCTTGGGCTAGCGATCCTCTCGCTCGAGTTCCACTGGCCGCGCAAGGCGCTCGACAAGATTATGCCGCTGATCGCCGGGCGCCCCAAGCCCGGCCAGCCGGAGCTTCCACCGCCTGCGTCCCCGCGCGAGCGCAAGCTGCCCTGAGCGCTCCGGGCAGCTAACCGAGCAGGTCCCTGATCCCCTTACCCAGCGAGCTGAGCCCCCACAGCGCGGCGAAGATCGAGATGATCCTCAGGCCGTTGCTTTCGAGCCAGTTGGAGAATCGCGCGACGCGGTCCTGTGTCGTCTCGGGGCTGAGCCAGTAACCGATCAGCGGCACTTCGGCGAGCGTGAACATGATCAGGTTGAAGACGACGACGAGGATGATTGCCTCGGTCGTTGAGTACTGCGCGGCGGCAATGTCTGCAAGCGCGAAGAGGTAGAACGGGCCCGGCAGGTTGAGGATCATTCCGGCGACCAGCGCCAGCAGCACTGAGCCGCGATCTAGCACGCGGACTGCCCAAGGATCCTTGGCTTCCTGAACCTCGCCGTGCTTCTTGATCTGTTTGGCCTCTTTGCGGCTCTTACGCTTGCCACGCCAAGAGTCGATCGCCGCGCGGCCGCGTTTGCTGCCGGTTAGCCAAGCGAGCGCGAAGGCGACAATTGCCGCTCCGATCTCAAAGATCGGGCTCGAGTTGCTGCTCGACGTGCCGAGGTTGCCGTCGCTGCCGGCAACCTCCAGCAGCACGAGGCCAAGGCCGATGCTGACGACCATGCCGCCGATGTAGAAGGCCAGCAGTAGCGCAGCAGGGCGCTCACGGGTGAGAATTACCGATACGCCAGCGAGCAGCGCCGGGAAGAACGCCGAACCAGCCGCGTATAGGAGAATTTGGGCCACGGCCTTTGATGATCCCGCAACGCCCGGCGCAGCGCTGGCAGATGGCTACTTCGCTTCGCCCTTCGCTTCCAGAGTGTCGAAGTACTGGTCGCCTTCGATTGAGATGTTCGGAAGGATCTTGTCCAGCCAGTGAGGCATATACCAGGTCGCCTTGCCGAACAGGCTCATCGTCGCCGGCAGCAGCACGCAGCGGATGATCGTCGCGTAGATGATGATCGCGAACGCCGCACCGACGCCGAACTGCTTGACGATCGGGTTGCCGTTGATCACGAAGGCGGCGAAGACGCAGGTCATGATCAGCGCCGCAGCACTGACGATCTTGCCGGTCGACGCCAAGCCCTCAATGATCGCGCCCTGAGCGTCCTTCTTCGCAAGCCACTTCTCGCGGACCACGCTCATCAGGAAGACGTTGTAGTCCAT
>CAJBIG010000114.1 GCA_903953065.1 uncultured Solirubrobacterales bacterium | reverse complement strand
GGTAGATCGCTGACAAAATGGTGAAGATAAAGGCATGAAGTGTTGCGACAAGGCCAACCTCGAAGATGAAGAAGGCTACGGCCAGCGTACCGGTCACGAGGCCGAGGATCAGTGACCCTACGACCGCCAGGTTGAGCAGGACGACGAGGCCGCCGCCCATGAAGAGGATCAGCAGGTGACCGGCGAGGATGTTGGCGAAGAGACGGACTGAGAGCGAAACGATCCGGACGAACTGCGAGATCACCTCAATGAAGAAGATCGGCACCGCTGCCACGCCTTCGACTCCCGCCGGGACCCAACCCTTCATGTACTTGATCGGCCCTTTGGCGCGGACACCTTCAAAGTGGTAGCTGATCACGACAACGAGCGTTAGTACGAGCGGAACCGAGATGTTGGCGGTCGCCGCATAGAGCGCCAGCGAAGGCACCTCGATGCCGAAGATCATCACCGGCTCGTGCGTGTTTGTCGGCAGCGGGATGTAACCGATCATGTTTGAGTACCAGATGAAGAGGAAGATCGTGGCGAGGAAGGGGAACCAGCGATTGACCATCTTGCCGCTGAGGTTGCCCTTGGTGATGCCCTCGATCAAGCCGTAGTACATCTCGACTGCGGCCTGAATACGGCCCGGCTTCATCTTCATTCGGTGGCCGACATAGATCAGCGTGACGCAGGAGAGAATGGCGGCGATAGCTACGTACATCACTGCTTTGTTGATCGACATGTCGATCCCGAAGATCTCGATTGGGATCCAAGGGTCGAGCGCGAACTCATCCTGGGGCTTGTAGTCCTCGTTGACGTTGAGCGCGAAGGCCCCGGCCGGAGAGGCAAGCACGGCAACGACGGTCGCAGCGGCGGCGAAGAGACGCGTGCGCATCATGCCGCCGAACCTGTCTTCGGCTGATCAAACGGGCGCGTGGCGATCGAGACCGTGAAGTAGAACGTGAAGACGATGATGAAGAGCACACCAGCGGCAAGCCCAGCATCGTTCTCGATCATTCCGACGCCGAAGATTGAAAGCGCGACCAACCAGCCGCGACCGATCATCGAACCGGTGACGATGCCCGCCACGCGCGCCGGATTGTCCGACTCCAGCGCCTTCTTGTTGGTCCAAGCCTGAAGTGCACGCTGCGCGCACCAAGCGAAGGCGCCGCCGAGGTAGCCCAGCATCGGCCAGCCTGCCAGCAGGAAGACCGGCAGGGCAGCGGCGAGCAGGATCAGGTCGGCGTAGCGCAGGTAAGGCATTGGCTTAGAGGTCACGGAAGCGTGAGCGGACGAAGGCGATACCGACGATCGGACCGATGATCAAGCCGGCGAGGCCGATCGCGATCGGCAGGCCGACAAGAGAACCGAGCGCGTAACCGACCAGCGCACAGAGGCAGACGACCACAAGCAACATGATCCCCGCATTGGCGGCTCGCATCGTCGATTTTGATGATTGCTCGCTGATGGCGGGGGCGGAAAGGCTCGTGGTCGATGGAAACATTTTTTGCGAGAGTTGGCCGGGAGCGGAAACTCGCCGCAGGCCGGGCGAGCGTATCGCATCGGCGCGCGTTTCTGCGTGCCCGTAACACTTCGTAACGGCTGCCACAATCGCCGCTGAACGGTTCTACGCTGCAACCGAGCGCAGCCGCTGCCGCGCGCCGCCGGCCAGCTCAAGCTGCAGCAGATTGCCGACCTGCTGATAGACGTCACGGTTGACCGCCATGCCGCAGTGCGAGCTGTTGACTTCAATCTGAATTGCCTCCGAGTCGAGGCAGGCGCGCCAGTTGAGGACGCCGTCGCTACGTGAGTAGATCGAGGCGAAGAGCGTTCGCTCCGGCATGTCCTCGTCAAGGTCGCTCCAGAACCGGCTGCAGCACCCGCTCGGCTCAAGGCCAAAGGTGTAGGCCTGCCAGCTGCGCTCACATGCCTCGCCGATGAGGCCCGGTGCACCTAGTCGCTGGGCACCCTGCAGCGCGCGAATCTGAAGCCGCAGCAGCACGTGAATGTCCTCCATCTGGGCGACCAGCGGCGAGCCGAGCCCAATCACGCGATTGACGCGATCGGGCTGACGGACCGCGAGCACGCGGGCGCAGCTGCCGCCCCGGCTCTGCCCGACGAGCGCGACCGGCTGGCCATAGCGTTCACTGAGCGCGATGACGCGCTGCTCAATTTGGTTCACCGTCTCCTCCGAGCAGCCGACGTGGGCGCTGATCCCGGAGCCATGAGTTCGGTAGCCAATTCGCCGCAGCCACTGCCCCATCAATGTCATCGAGCGGTCGCCGGCAAGAAAGCCGGGAATCAACATCACCGGCTGCCCGTCGCCGTGGGCTACGCCGTGCCCGCGCCAGAGCGGGCTGCGCAGCAACGAGAACGCTTCCGCGGCGCCGCGACCCTCGCGCCACATTTCAGGGCCATGGTCATTTGCCATTTGCCGAACCGTATTCGGCAGCGAGGACGACCGGCCCGCGCCCCCGAAAACCCCCGCAAAATGGTGGTCGGTGCGCGTTCGCTGGTAGCCTCGCAGCGATGGCCGCAACGTCGAGACAGAGCAGCGCGCCGACCGCAAAACGAGCGGCGATCGAAGCAGCGCTGCTCGAAGCGACCGAAGCGCTGCTGGCTGAGGGAGCATCGTTTGCCGACCTCGGTGTCGAGCGAATCGCAACGCAGGCTGGAATCACGCGAACCGCGTTCTACTTCTATTTCGCCGACAAGCGCGAGTTGCTGATGGCCTTGACGGCCGACGTAAACGAGCTGCTGCTCGAACAGGCCAACCTCTGGTGGTCGGGCGAGGGCGAACCGGCGGTGCGGCTGGAGCGCGCGCTGACAAACGTCGCCCGACTCTTCGGTGAGCACGCCGTGCTGCTCAAGGCGCTCGGCGAAGTCGCCGCCTACGATGAGCAGGTCGCCGAGCACTGGCAGCGTCTGATCGGCCAGTTCCTTGAAGCGACCGAGGAGAGGATCCGCGAGGAGCAGGCGGCCGGCCTGGCGACCTGCAGCAACCCGTCGGCAACAGCTTTCGCGCTGACCTGGATGACGGAGGGTGTGCTGAGCCAGCAGATCCTCCAGCAGGGCCGCGCTGCCGACCAAGAGCTGATCGACGCGCTGGTTGAGATTTGGGTCCGTTCGGTTTACGGGTCTGCCTGAGTCGCGCCTGAATCGTCTGAGCCGACGGCGTCGAACTGGCCGGTCTCAAGCTTCGTGACGACGTCACGGGCGAGCTCTTCCTCCGAGAGCTGCGGATCGGCGCGGCGCAGCCGCCGCTCGCGCAGCCTGCGGAACTTGAGGATCTCGAGCACGTAAACGAGGTAGACGCTGGCCGCCAGCACCAGCAACCCGGCCGCAATCAGAACCAGTGACCAACCAAGGTTCAGCTGCCCGTCCCCATCGGAGTAGGGAACAAACCGCAGCGCAACTGCGAAGCCGGCTACGAGCGTCGTCCAGGCGTAGAGGTAGAGCACCGTCTTGCGCTGGCTGAAGCCGATCCGGTTCATCCGGTGGTGGAAGTGGCTTTGGTCGGCGACGTAAACGGGACGGCCGTACTTGAGCCGCTTGAGCACGACAAAGGTTGTATCCAGGAACGGAACTGCCAGAACCAGCAGCGGAAATACGAGCGCCAGCACCACCTGCGTCTTTACAGCGCCCTCAACCGCCACACAGGCGAGCAGGAGGCCAAGGAGGTTCGAGCCGGCATCGCCCATGAAGACCTTGGCCGGGTGGAAATTGAAGACCAGGAAGCCGGCTGCTGCGCCGGCGATGATCGCCGCCAAGACGGCCGCCGAGCCGCGCCCGAGATCAAACGCGATGATCGAAAAGGCGACCGCGCTGATCGCACAGACGCCGGCTGCGAGGCCGTCAACGCCGTCGGAGAAGTTGACGACGTTGATCACGAACACGATCCCCAGAATCGTTAGTGGCGCCCCAGCCGAGCCAAGATCGACGGCGCCAATGAAGGGCAGCGTGATGTTGGCGACCTCGACCCCAGCGACGACTGGAATTGTCGCCGCGACGATCTGCCCGATGAACTTGATCGCCGCAGGCAGATCGAAGCGATCATCGAGCGCACCAACCAGCGTGACAAGAATCGCGCCAGCAAGGATCCCCCTGATCTTCTCGTCGTCGGCAACCCCGGGATCGATGAAGATCAAGCTTGCGACAAGCACCGCAGCAAGAATCGCCAGTCCCCCGAGAAGTGGCGTCGGATGTTCGGAGAGGCCGCGTTCGCGAGGCTGATCAACGGCGCCAACGCGGCGCCCCAGCCTCGCCGTCAGCGGCGTCAGCGCGACGGCGACGATGAAGGCAACGGCGAAGGCAAGGATCGCGTCGCGTTCGGTCATCCGCGGCCTAGCCTAAAGCGCCCTGCGGCGCGGCGCCGATTTGCCCCTAGGCAGAGGCGAGGTGCTCGTATAGCGGGTAACGGTCGGCAAGCACGGTCACGCGCTCGGCCAGCTCGGGCCGACGGCTCTCAAATTCATCGGTCAATGCGATCGCGGTGATCTGGCCGATCTCGCTGAAGTCTTCAACTTGAAGGCCACGGGTCGCCAGCGCGCTGGCACCGATCCGCAGGCCGCTGGTGACCATCGGCGGGCGCGGGTCAAATGGCACGGCGTTGCGATTGACGGTGATGCCGATCTCATGCAGACGATCCTCGGCCTGCTGGCCGTCGATCTTGGAATCGCGCAGATCGACGAGAACGAGGTGAACGTCGGTGCCGCCGGTGAGAACGGTCACGCCCTCTTGCGCTGCACTCGAACCAAGGATTGCGGCGGCGACGGCGCGCGCGCCTTCGACGGTGCGCTGCTGACGCTCGCGGAACTCTTCGCTCTGGGCGATCCCAAGCGCCACAGCCTTGCCGGCGATGATGTGCATCAGCGGGCCACCCTGCTGGCCGGGGAAAACGCCCGAGTCGATCGCTTTGGCGTGCTGCTCACGGCAGAGGATCATCCCGCTGCGCGAGCCGCCGAGCGTCTTGTGGATCGTCGTTGTGACAACGTCGGCGTAAGGGACAGGGCTTGGGTGGACGCCGCCGGCAACGAGCCCGGCGAAGTGGGCCATGTCGACGAGCAGCAGCGCGCCGACCTCATCGGCGATCTCGCGGAATCTTGCAAAATCGAGATAGCGCGGGTAGGCGGACCAGCCGGCGATGATCATCTTTGGTTGCCGCTCGCGGGCCAGTTCAGCCAGCGCGTCCATGTCGATCAGATAGTCCTCGGGACTGACCTCATAGGCGGCGATGTCGTAGAGGCGCCCAGACATGTTGATCTTCATTCCGTGGCTGAGATGGCCACCGTGGGCGAGCGAGAGCCCCATCAGCGTGTCGCCCGGCTGAAGAAGAGCGTGGTAGACGGCCGAGTTGGCCGATGCGCCGGAGTGCGGCTGGACGTTTGCGTGCTCGGCGCCGAAGAGCTCCTTAGCGCGGTCGATCGCGAGCTGCTCGGCAACGTCGACGAACTCGCAGCCGCCGTAGTAGCGCTTGCCTGGGTAACCCTCTGCGTACTTGTTCGTCAGCACGCTCCCCTGGCATTCGAGAATCGCCTCAGGAACGAAGTTTTCGGAGGCGATCATCTCCAGCGTCTGCTGCTGGCGACCGACCTCGTCGGCGAGCACGGCGGCGATCTCGGGATCGACTTCGTTAAGCGGACGGTTGAGAAAGTCTGGTGCGAATTGAGCCATAGTCCGGCGATTCTAATCGTCGCGCTAGGCGGCGGCGCGCCCGCTAGCTCTTTTCGCTCAGCAATGCCTCTATCTGATCATGGCCGAGCGGCCCTTCGCGAAGCAGCTTCCAGCGGCCTTCAAGCTCATATTCGCGCAGATCGAGAACGCTCGATGAAAGCTCACCGAGCGATCCGCCGTCGAGCACCAGATCAACCTCGCTGCGCAGCGTCGGGTCGAGCTGTTCGATCGAAGTTGGCGCCGGCTCACCGGCCCTGTTGGCGCTGCTTTGCAGGATCGGCCACTTCAGCTCAGCTAGCGCGGCGAGCTGCGCGCCCAGAGCAGGCACGCGCAGCCCGAGCGTCGCGGGCTCCGAGCCACAGGCCAGCGGGAAGCGGCCGGCCGGGTTGTCAAGCAAGACCGTCAGTGGGCCTGGCAGCAGTCGCTCCAGCGCAAGGCGCGTTCTTGGGCCCAGCTCGGAGATCGCAGCCAGCGCCAAGCCGAGCGAGAAGAACATCACTGCCGACGGAGCTTCCAGCGACCGGCCTTTGAGCCCGTAGAGGCGCGTAACCGCCTCGCGCTGCGACGGATCGCAGGCAAGTCCGTAAACGGTGTCTGACGGGAAGACGGCGACGCCACCAACCGCCATGCACCGCGAGAACGTCTTGACCTGCTCGTCTGTCAGCGGCGGCGTCGTCACCGCTCCCCCACGACGACGCGTTCGATCCCTGCGAGATCGGCGTGAGCGACCACCGTCGTGAACCCGGCGGCGGCGACAAGTTCAGCGACAGCGCCGGCCTGCCCGGCGCCGAGCTCAATCGCCAGTAGCCGCGCCTCGCTCTGCGCTGCGGCGATGATCAGCGGGCGGATTACGTCGAGCCCGTCGGCGCCGGCCATCAGCGCCAGTTCCGGCTCGTGGCCGATCACGTCGATCGGCAGCGTCGAACGCTCGCTCTCAGCGATGTAGGGCGGATTGGAGAGGATCGCGTCCCAGCCCGTTCCAAGGCCAGCGAGCAGGTCAGCTTCAAGGAACTCGACATCGAGCCCCAGCCGCCGGGCGTTACCGCGGGCAAGCTCAAGCGCAGCGGTACTGATGTCGGAGCCACTGATGAGGAGATCCGGGCGCTCCTGCTTCAGCGCCAACGCGACCGCACCGCTGCCGCTGCCGACGTCAAGCACGCGCGCCGCCTGCGGCAGCCTAAGCGCCAGCTCAACGAGCAGCTCGGTTTCAGGCCGTGGCACCAGCACGCGGCTGTCGACGGCAAGCTCAATCGAGCGGAAGCCTTTACTCGCGACCAGATAGGCAACCGGCTCATGGCCGACGGAGCGGCGGCGGACAAGATCCTGAAACACGCGCACCGGCGGTCCAACCACCTCACGCTGCGGGTCGGTGATCAGCGCCGCGCGGTCAACGCCGAGCGCGAACGCGAGCAGCAGCTCGGCATCCAGAGCGGGCGACTCGCTGCCGGAAGCGCCAATCGCCGTACGGGCGCCGTCGAGCGCGTCGCGGACGGTGACGCCGCGCATCAGGACTGAGTCGCCTGCGCTTCGAGCAGGCGGCTCTTCTCGTCGGCCTGGAGCGCTGCCGTTAGTTCGTCAAGCTGGCCTTCGAGCACGGCGTCGAGGTCATGGACGGTGACCTTGACGCGGTGATCGGTGACGCGACGGTCGGGGAAGTTGTACGTGCGGATCTTCTCCGAGCGCTCGCCGCTGCCAACCTGCGAGCGGCGGTCGGCTGCGATCTCGGCGTTCTGCTCCTCCATAGCCCGCTCGTAGAGCCGCGCGCGCAGCACGCGAAGCGCCTTCTCACGGTTCTGAAGCTGACTCTTCTCGTCCTGCATCGAAACGACGACACCGGTCGGCTTGTGCGTGATGCGGACCGCCGAGTCTGTCGTGTTGACCGACTGGCCGCCCGGTCCGGACGAGCGGTAAACGTCAACCTGAAGGTCGTTCTGGTCGATCTTGATGTCGACCTCTTCAGC
>CAJBIG010000113.1 GCA_903953065.1 uncultured Solirubrobacterales bacterium | reverse complement strand
TTGATGATCTGTGCCTGAATCGAAACGTCGAGCGCCGAGACAGGCTCGTCGGCGACCAGCAACTTCGGCTTCAGCGCAATCGCACGGGCAACGCCGATCCGCTGACGCTGACCGCCAGAAAACTGGTGCGGGTAGCGGTTGTAGTGCTCAGGGTTTAGACCAACGCGGTCCATCAGCTCTCGGACCTCCTTGCGCCGCTCTTCGGCGTCGCGCGCCACGCGGTGAATGATGAATGGCTCGGCGATGATCGAGCCGACCGTCTTGCGCGGGTTGAGCGACGAGTACGGATCCTGAAAGACCATCTGTGCGTCGCGGCGCAGCGTCCCAAGCTGGCGCCGGCCGAGGTGAGTGATCTCCTCTCCCTCGAAGAAGACCTTGCCGGCCGTCGGCTCAAGCAGCCGCATGATCAGGCGGCCGGTCGTGCTCTTGCCGCAGCCCGATTCGCCGACGAGTCCGAAGGTCTCACCATGCCCGACGCTGAAGGACACCCCGTCGACGGCGCGGACGGCCCCGTACTGGCGCTGGAAGATCACACCGCGCGTCAGTGGGAAGTGCATCTCGAGATCGCGGACCTCAACCAGTGGATCGCCGGCGCTCATTGCTTCTCGCTCCTTTCGGCCGCGCCGAGCAGGCAGGCGACAAGGTGTTCGGAGCCCGCGGCGGCGGGCTCAAGCGGCGGCAGCTCGGCCGGGCAGCGGTCAAACGCCCGCGGGCAGCGAGGGTGGAAGGCGCAGCCACTCGGCGGCGCGATCAGGCTCGGGGGCCGGCCGGCAATTGGATCGAGGCCGCTGCTGCGGTCGCGGTCGAGGCGCGGAATCGAAGCGAGCAGCCCGCGCGTGTAGGGATGCTGCGGATTGGCGAACAGCTCACCGACGGCCGCCTGCTCGACGATTCGGCCAGCGTACATCACGGCGATCTCGTCGGCGACTTCGGCAACGACGCCAAGGTCGTGGGTGATGATGATCATCGCCGTTCCGGTCTGCGCCTGAAGGTCGGCGATCAGCTCAAGAATCTGCGCCTGGACGGTCACGTCAAGCGCCGTCGTCGGCTCGTCGGCAATCAGCAGCCGAGGCTCGTTGGCGAGCGCCATCGCGATCATCACGCGCTGGCGCATACCGCCGGAGAACTCGTGCGGATAGCTGGACAGACGGTCGCGAGCGTCGGAGAGACCGACCATCGTCAGCAGCTCGGCCGAACGCGAACGGGCGGCGGACTTGCTGACGTCGTTGTGGACCTGGATCGCCTCAACCAGCTGGGCGCCGATCGTGAAGAAAGGGTGCAGAGAAGAGAGCGGGTCCTGGAAGATCATCGCGATCTCGTCGCCGCGGATCGCGCGCATCTGCTGCTCGCTTGCGGTCAGCAGATCCTCGCCGGCGAAGATCGCCTGGCCGCTGATCGTCGTGTTTGCGGCCCGCGTCAATCCCATGATCGTCAGCGTGCCGACCGTCTTGCCGGAGCCAGACTCGCCGACAATGCCGAGCGTCTTGCCGGGCTCGACTTCGTACGAAACCCCCTCGACGGCGTGGACTACACCGTCCTCGGTATCGAAGCTGACCTTGAGGTCGTTGACCGTCAGCAGTGCGCTCATTCGTAACGCACCCTTGGATCGAGGAAGGCGTAGAAGATGTCGACGAAGAGGTTGGCGAAGACGATGAAGAAGGCTCCCAGCAGCACCGTTCCCTGAATCACCGGCAGGTCGCTGCGGACGATCGAAGAGTAGGAGAGCCGCCCGATCCCCGGAATGTTGAAGACGGTTTCCGTCAGGATCGCGCCGCCGAGCAGGATGCCGAGATCAAGGCCAAAAATAGTGACGATCGGAGTGATCGCCGAGCGAAGCCCATGGCGAAAGACTACGCGCCGCTCGGAGAGCCCTTTGGCGCGCGCGGTGCGAATGTAATCCTCGCTGAGGACCTCTGTCAGGTTGCCACGCAGCAGCCGCGAATAGAACGCCGCGAAGCTGACCGCCAGCACGCACCAGGGCATGATCAGCGAGGTGAACCAGGCGAACGGGTCTTCGCTGAGCGGCACGTAGGAGTTGGCGCCCGGGAGAATCGGGATCAGGCCGATGTCGGACGAGAAGAGGTAGAGCGCGACGAGGCCAAGCCAGTAGACCGGCGCCGAGATGCCGACCAGCGCCATCCCCATCGACGCCCGGTCCAGCTTCGTGCGCGGCCTGACGGCGGCGATGATGCCAACGCCGATCCCGACCACGAGCCAGAGCACCGCGGCGCCGGCGGCGAGCGAGATTGAGGCAGGCAGCCGGCTGAAGATCAGCTGGCGCACCGGCACGCCGTTCTGGTAGCTGAAGCCAAAGTCGAAGTGGAAGATCAAATTCTTCATGTAGCGGCCGTACTGCACGTACCAAGGCTGGTCGAGGCCCAGTTGGCGCCGAATCGTGGCGACCAGTTCCGGGTTTGGCTGGCGCCCGGCGCGGAGCGCGGCCGGATCGGCTGAGGGCAGCAGGTAGAAGATCACGAAGGTGATGAAGCTGACCGCGAAGAGCAGGAAGACGACCCACAGGAGGCGACGCAGGATGTAGCGGATCATTCGATTTGAGCCGGGTGGTCGGGTCCGGTCCCCGCCGCGGCTGCGGCAGGGACCATTGGCAATTCAACGAGCTGCGGAATCTCTACTTCAGTGAGGTGAAAGAGAGGTCCCAGTTGCTGTTGAACTTGTTGATCACGCCGGCAACGTCCGTGCTGCGGATGTTCGCCGTGTCATCCCAGATCCACGGCACGGCCGGAGCCAGCGCCGTGATCTGGCGGTCGATGTTTGCCCACGCCTTGTTGCGGGCGTCGGCCCCAACAACGACCTCGGCCTTGTCCATCGCCGAGTTGACCGCGGCATCATTGAGCTGCGGCCAGTTCGAGTTGTTGACCTCAACGATGTTCTTGCCGTTGAAGGTCGGGTCGAGAATCGTCTGCGGGTCGCTGAAGTCCTTCAGCCAACCAACGTTCGGACAGATGATCACCTTCGCCTTTGGCACGTTGCAGAACTTCGTGTACATCGAGTCCTGCGTTACGAGGCGAAGCTTCGGCTTGAAGCCGAGCTTCTCAAGCTGCGCCGCCGCGACCTCTGAGGCCTTCTGCGCGGCGCCGCCTGAGGTGCCAACCATCAGCAGCTCTTTCCCGCCGGTGTACATGCCGCTCGGGAAGCCGCCCTTCTTCATGTACTCCTTGGCGAGAGCCAGGTTGCCGCTCGGGTATTTGAGGAAGTCGACACCGGTGCCATTCAAACCACCTGCCTCATCGAATCCGCCCATCGCCGGTGGAATGAAGTGGTTGGCGATTGGCCCGAGCAGCGAACCGCCACGTGTTGCGCGCATCGCTTCACGGTCAAAGACCGCGAGCACGGCTTTGCGCACGTTGAGGTTGTCGAACGGGGCCAGCGTCGTGTTCAGCGACACGTACCGCAGCCCTCCCGACGGCGTCAGCGCGAGCTGATCCGGCGTTGAGCTGACGATCTGCTTGAGCACCGGCGGCGGAGGCCCGAAGTCACCGTTGACCTGCGCGTTCCCCTTCAAGATCTGACGCGAGGCGACGGTGGTGTCGTCGTTGCCTTCCTCAATGTTGATCGTGTCGAGGTAAGCCTTGCGGAAGTCGGTAGCCCGATCCCAGTTGGGGTTGCGGACGAGGTTGATCTTCTTGCCCGGCTCGTAACCGGTGAGGGCACCCTTGGCGTCGGCCTCGATCATGTACGGGCCGGTCGCCACCTGATTGACGCCGTAGGTCGAAGGGTTCTTGGCATCGAACTTCGCCGCGTACTCCTTAGGTACCGGGGCGCTAATCGGCAGCGCCAGCGCGCCGGCGACAACGCCGCCGGTTCCGCGACTGAGGTTGAAGACAATCGTCGTCGCGTCAGGCGTTGCGATCCCCGAGATGTCCTTCGCCTTGCCATCCTGAAACTCCGCCACGCCGATGATGTCGCCGAAGTAAGCGCCGGCATAACCGTTTGCGACGGTTGGCAGGAAGGCGCGCTCGATCGCGTACTTGACGTCAGACGAGGTGGCGACGCGGTTGACCGGCGGGCTGAACTTGACGTTCGGCTTGATCTTCACGGTGACCGTCTTGCCGTCTGACGCAACGTCGGCAGCCTCGGTTGCGAGGTCCGGCACCGGATCGACCGCGTCATCGGGACCGAACGAGAAGAGCGAGCGCTGCGTGGCGCCGGTCACCATGAAGGTGAACTGGTAGTAGGCGGCGCCGGGATCGATGTAATCGACGTCAGAGCTGGCGAGCACCGTCAGGGCGCCGCCGGTCTTCCCGGTCAGCGACTGCTCGGCCGGAACGGCACCGACCTTGGACGATGAGTCACTACTGCTCCCACTTGAGCCGCAAGCGGCAACAGCAAGGCTCAACATCAGCGCAACCAGCGCTGCTGAACAGACGCGAATCGATTTCATCGGGGTACCTTCCTTCCCGGCTTTCGGCCGGTTTGTTTTTGAACCAAAGTTGAAGCTCACGGTCATCCTTCCTGACGCGGGTTGAGAGCGTCGGAAAGTCCGTCGCCGACGACGTTAAACGCCAGCACCGTGAAGAGCAATGCGAGGCCCGGCACGAGCATGTACCACCAGGCGGTGTCGAAGACCGAGGTCGCCTCGGCGATCATCGCGCCCCATGAGGCGTTGGGAGGCTGGACGCCTGCGCCAAGGAACGAAAGCGCCGCCTCGAGCAGGATGTTGGTCGGCAGGATCAGCGTCGCGTAGACGATGATCGGCACGATCAAGTTGGGCAGGATTTCCTTGAAGACGATCCGCGCATCGGACGCCCCGAGCGAGCGTGAAGCCTCGACGAACTCTTTCTCGCGCAGCGAGAGCACTTGGCCGCGGACGATTCGCGCGATGTAGGTCCAGCTGACAAGCGTGATCACAAAGATCACAACTCCGGCGCCGGGCTCGATCTTGATTGTGAACAGGCTGCCAAGCAGCAGGAAGAAGAGGCCAAAGCCGACGACGATCAGTGACGCGCCAACCATCTCGCGGCGTCCGCGGGCGAGCGAAAGCGCGGCGCCGAGCAGGCCGACGACGATCGTCGCCAGCCCGGCTCCTTGAAGCGGTGTGCTGACGGCGCAGCCGTCGCCCAGCGAGCAGGCCGCTGCGAGGCCGAGCGCCAGCAGCAAAGCGGGGAAGGCGAGCAGCACGTCCATCAGTCGCGAGATCCCCGAATCGACCCAGCCGCGGAAGAAGCCTGCGACGAGGCCGAGGACGACGCCGATGAAGGTCGCCAGAGCGGTTGAAATCAACGCCACCTCAAGCGAGACGCGGGCGCCGTAAAGCGTGCGGCTGAGGACGTCGCGGCCTAGAGGGTCAACGCCGAAGAGATGCTCGGAGCTGGGGCCGGTCGGCGTGCCGAACGAATCGAGCGCATCGGTGTTGATCAGATTTGGCGGCGATGCGCCGATCAGCTTTGTTATCAGCGGAGCGGCAATCGCCGCGATGACAAGCAGAACGATGAAGACGAGGCCGGCGATCGCGAGCTTGTCCTTCTTGAAGTTGCGCCAGAAGAGCTGCCAGGGGGTGCGGCCGGCAATCGCGCCGAACTCGAGCGGATCGCCCGCTGTGAGGCCTGAGGAAGGTTCGACGAGATGAGGGACGCCGGTGCCCATTACGAAGCTCCCTCGACCTTCAGCCAGTCAGTGATTGTGCGACCCCCATTGATGATGCGAAACCTTCGACCCAGATGCTGGCGCAAACCTACTACCGATTGGCCGTTCCCGCACAATTGCGCCGCAGCGGCGTATCTTTTCTTAAGTGAAGCCCCGATAGCTCAGCTGGATAGAGCGGCTCCCTCCTAAGGAGCAGGCCCCTGGTTCGAATCCAGGTCGGGGCATCGGTAGCGAGCTAGCGGTCGCTGCGGTCTGGGTAAACGTCGTCGATCGTGGTCAGCGCCGTGTAGGGCGCGCCACCGGCCGCTTCGATCGCCTCAGCGCCGCCGGCCAGCCGGTCGAGCACCGATACGACGCCGACGACCTCGTGGCCGCCTTCCTTCACCGCTTCGATTGCTCGGACGGTCGAACCGCCGCTGGTTACGACGTCCTCGACGATCAGGCAGCGTTCGCCTGGGTCAAGCAGCGGCCCTTCGATCCGCCGCGCGAGGCCGTGCTGCTTGGTCTCCTTGCGGACGAAGAAGAGCTTCACGTTCGCGCCGGCAGCTAGCGCCGAGCAGGCGACCGGGTCGGCGCCCATCGTCATTCCGCCGACGGCCGTAGCGCCTAGCTCGGCAGCTTTGGCAGCGACCAGCTCGCCTAGCGCCGCGAAACCGGATGGCAGCATGATCGCGCGCTTTGAATCAACGTAGTACTGAGCCACGGCGCCGCTCGTCAACGTCACCTCGCCGATGATCAAAGCGTGGCTCCGGAGCTCTTCGATTAGGCGCTGGCGGGCATCCATCGAAAAGCGACGCTAGCGGTAGTAGGTGTCGACGCGCGTACCGATGTTGATCCAGTTGTAAACCGAGACGGCGTCCGGCGGCGGGATCCGCAGGCAGCCGTGGCTGGCCGGGTAGACCGGCACGTCGACGAAACCGTGAATCGCGTAGCCGCGGATGAAGTAGCTCGAGAAGATCATTCCGTGGCTGTTGGTTCCCGGCTCCTTCATGTAGACCGAGAAGTTGCCGAGGATCGTCGGCGTCGAGGGCTTGCCGGAGCTCATCGGATAGATCCGCACAGCCTTGCCGCGGCTGATCAGCGCAATCACCTGATGCGTCATGTCGCCCTCGATGTGGCGGCCGTGATCCTTGTAACGAACCTTGAAGCGGCCCCAGCCCTTGGCAAGGCGACTGAAGACTTCGCTCGTGGCCACCTGCGTTCGTGCCATCCGCGTGATCTTGCGGAAGGCGAGCACGGCGCGACCGGTGCGAGCGTCGTAGTAGCCGCGCTTGCCAACTACGTAGCCGAGCCTTGAGAGCCGGCTCTGCAGATACTTGACGGCCAGTCCGCGGTCGCCTGCGCGCGCTGAGCGGGAGACGACGCGCACCTTTAGAGGGCGCGACTCTGCAGCAGCCATCTCGGGCGTCGCCGCGTGGCTCGCTTGGATCGTCAGCAACCCGCCGCGGTTGAGCTTGACCGCCAACTTGAAGCGGCCGACCGATCCCTCCTGCGTGATCGCGAGCGTGCGGGTAAGGATCCTGCGTCCGTTGCGCTTGATCTTCAGCGTCACGCTCTGGCCAGCAACAAACTTACCGACGGTCCCCTTGACCGCCCAAGACTCGCCGCCGAGAACCTGGCGATTGGTTAGGCCGGTGAATCCGAGCTTGACCGTCGTCTCTA
>CAJBIG010000112.1 GCA_903953065.1 uncultured Solirubrobacterales bacterium | reverse complement strand
GACTGCCGAGATCGGTCAATAGTCGTAGCCGCCTAAGTGCGGACGCCGCGCCACATACGCGGTCGTCTAGGGCGGGGTCCGTGAGTGCCGATGCGCCCCGCAGGTGGGGTCTGCGTAGCCTTGTGCTATCTTCTCAAGTCGCGCGTGAAAGTCATGTGCACCTCGTAGTTGCCCCGTAAGCCTCTGAACTTCAGGAGACGCCGCTTGTCCCGCGTAGACACTCCACGCACGCGCCGTAGTTTTGCGCGCCTCGAAAGCACCATCGATGTACCCAACCTGATCGACATCCAGCGACGCTCATTCGAGCGCCTTGTCGATCCCGTAAAGGGGGGGCTGCGCGAAACAATCGACGACGTCTCACCGATTGAGGACTACACCGGAAATCTCGCGATTCAGTTCGGCGAGCTGGCCTTCGAAGAGCCGGCCGCGACGATCGAGGAGTGCCGTGAGAAGGACATCACCTACTCGCGCCCGCTTTCGGTCACCGTTGCCTTCATCAACCGTGAAACCGGTGAGATCCGTGAGCAGCAGGTATTCATGGGTGACTTCCCATGGATGACCGACCGCGGCACATTCATCATCAACGGCACCGAGCGTGTCGTTGTGACGCAGCTCGTCCGCTCGCCGGGCGCCTACGTGATGGAGCCGAAGGACAAGGAGAAGCAGGTCTTCACCGCCAACCTGATGCCGGCCCGCGGTTCATGGCTGGAGCTCGAGATCGACAAGAAGGGCAAGGTCTTCGTCCGCATCGATCGCAAGCGCAAGCTGCCGGTCACGGTGCTGCTGCGCGCGCTCGGTTTTACCGACGACGAGCTGCTCGAGGTCTTTGAGGACTCGCGCTACATCCGCAACACGATTGCTGCCGACCCGCCTCACGCTGAGCCGCGTGCAGAGGATTTCTTCAAGCGCGTTGAGGCGCTCTCGAAGAAGCTCAAGGGCGCGACGCACAAGAACGATGCTGCGCTTGACAAGGAAGCCGTCGAGGAGCTCCTCGCATGGACGACCGACGACAAGCGCAAGTGGAAGGAAGCTCAGGACGAAGAGGTAACCGAGCTGACGCAGCTCTTGACCGAAGAGGTCGAGCGCTTCGAGATGAACCGCAGCGCCGGTCTGATCGAGCTCTTCAAGAAGCAGCGTCCGGGCGAGCCGCCGAGCGTTGAGGCAGCCGAGTCGCTCCTCAACCAGATGTTCTTCGACCCGAAGCGCTACGACCTAACGCGCGTCGGCCGTTACAAGCTGAACGCCCGTCTCGGCACCGGTGTCGATCTTGAAACTCGCACGCTGACAGTCGAAGACATCGTCGCACTGATCAAAGAGCTCGTGCTGCTGCCGAAGTTGATCGGCATCCCCGAGGACGACGAGGTCGAGATCAAGGACTTTGCCGCTGAGGCGCAGTCTCTGCCGCGCGAGCCGCTGGTAGATCACCTCGACGAGTACGAGCACTTCGGCAACCGCCGCCTTCGCACCGTCGGCGAGCTGATTCAGGACGCTTTCCGCGTCGGTCTCTACCGCATGGAGCGTGTCGTCCGCGAACGCCTCACGACCGAGGATGAGGACACGATCACGCCGCAGACGATCGTCAACATCCGCCCGGTTGTGGCAGCGCTGAAGGAGTTCTTTGGCTCCTCGCAGCTCAGTCAGTTCATGGACCAGACCAACTCGCTCTCGGGCCTTACGCATCGCCGCCGCCTGTCGGCGCTTGGTGCCGGTGGCCTGACGCGCGAGCGCGCACCGATTGAGGTTCGCGACGTGCACCCGACCCACTACGGCCGGATGTGTCCGATTGAAACGCCGGAAGGGCCGAACGTCGGCCTGATCGGCTCACTTTCGAGCTACGCCAAGATCTCCGATTTCGGCTTCATCACGACTCCCTACCGCGTCGTCAAGGATGGCGTCGTAACCAGCGAGGTCGTCGATCTCGACGCCACGCAGGAAGAGGAGATGCTGGTCGCTCAGGCCAACCATCCGATCGACGAGAAGACAGGCAAGCTGCGCGGCCCTGAAGTTATTTGCCGTACACACGCCGGTCAATACGTGACCGTCGCTCCGAAGGACGTCGACCTCGTCGACGTCTCACCGCAGCAGCTTTGGTCTGTCGCAACCGCGATGATTCCGTTCCTCGAGCACGACGACGCCAACCGCGCCCTGATGGGCTCGAACATGCAGCGCCAGGCAGTTCCGCTGCTGGTTGCCGACGCACCGCTGGTCGGTACCGGTATGGAAGCCCGCGCTGCGCTCGACACCGGCGACGTGCTGATTGCCGGGATCGACGGCACAGTCACTTTCGTCGACGCCCATCGGATCGTGATCGAAGGCAAGGAACGCGAAGAGCACCTGCTCAACAAGTTCCAGCGCTCCAACCAAGGAACGCTTATCCACCAGCGCCCGCGCGTCAAGAATGGCGAGAAGGTAAAGGCCGGCCAGGCTCTGGCAGATGGCGCCTCGACCGACCACGGCGAGATGGCACTTGGCAAGAACCTGATGGTCGCCTTCATGGCGTGGGAGGGCTACAACTTTGAGGACGCGATCATCCTCAGCAGCCGCCTCGTCAAGGACGACGAACTGACTTCGATTCACATCGAGGAGTACGAGGTTGACGCCCGCTCAACGAAGCTCGGCGACGAGGAGATCACGCGTGACATTCCGAACCGTTCGGAAGAGTCGCTGCGCAACCTCGACGACCGCGGCATCGTTCGCGTCGGCGCCGAAGTTCTCTCCGGCGATCTGCTGGTCGGAAAGGTCACGCCAAAGGGCGAGACCGAGCTGACTGCGGAAGAGAAGCTGATCCGCGCGATCTTCAAGGAGAAGGCGCGCGAGGTTCGCGACACGTCGCTGAAGGTGCCGCACGGTGAGGGTGGCGTCGTGATCGACGTCCAGACCTTCTCGCGTGAGGACGAGGACGAGCTTCAGGCCGGAGTCAACGACCTGATCCGCGTATTCGTCGCCAAGAAGCGCAAGATCTCCGAAGGCGACAAGCTCGCCGGCCGCCACGGCAACAAGGGTGTTATCTCGAAGATCGTCGACGAGCAGGACATGCCGTTCCTTGAGGACGGCACACCTGTTGACGTGATTCTCAACCCGCTCGGTGTTCCAAGCCGAATGAACGTAGGCCAGATCCTTGAAACGCACCTCGGTTGGGCTGCGGCGCAGGGCTGGTACGACGACGGCACGCAGGCATTCAAAGAGTCGCGTGACGACGACAACCGCGTCTACGTCTCAACGCCCGTCTTTGACGGCGCAACTGTTGCAGACGTCGACACGGCGCTCGTCAAGTGGCAGGACGAGCACAAGGGCCGCATTCAGATGGACGTTGACAAGTCGAAGCCTGTGGGAACTCAAGCTTCAGGCAAGTTCACGCTCTTCAATGGCCGCACCGGCGAGCCGTTCGAGCAGCAGGTGACTGTCGGCTACATGTACATCCTCAAGCTGCTGCATCTTGTCGACGACAAGATTCACGCTCGTTCGACCGGTCCGTACTCGCTTGTTACGCAGCAGCCGCTCGGCGGCAAGGCGCAGTTCGGTGGCCAGCGTTTCGGCGAGATGGAGGTTTGGGCGCTCGAAGCTTACGGCGCCGCCTACACGCTGCAGGAGATGCTGACCGTCAAATCCGATGACACCGTCGG
>CAJBIG010000111.1 GCA_903953065.1 uncultured Solirubrobacterales bacterium | reverse complement strand
GATCGCCACCTTCGCCAAGCTCCGGAGCTGCCAGCGGCGTTGCAGCGAGTGCCACTTGCAGCGCCTCGAGATCATCGTCCGGTCTCCCGGCAAGCTCAATTGCGCCGGCGGGCGGGACCGTCTCAGAGATCACAAAGCGGACCTCTTCAGCGCCGCGCCAGCGGTTGACTTCAAGCGAGCCAACGACGTCGAGTGCCTTATCGGCACCCTCCGGCAAGCGCGAGGTTCCAAAGGCAACAGCTCCCACACGCAGGCCACCACTGTTGACGGTGCAGCGCAGATGTTTTCCCTCCCCCATCGTGCGCGCGCCGTCCAGCCGCGCGCCAGGAATCAGGAGCTTGGGTTTTGGGTTGCCGATTCCGAAGGGGCCGAGCGCACTGAGCTGCTCGGCCAGTTCGAGACTGAGTCCGTCACCTCCAACAACCGCGTCGGCGCGATCGAGTGCGCCGGCGGGCTGGTCAGCAAAAATTCCAGCGCAGTAACCCTCGAAATGGCGGGCAAAGTCCGAAACCTGGTCGGTGGCGACTGTGCAGCCGGCAGCAGCTCGATGGCCGCCAAAACGAAGTAGATCTCCGGAGCAGGCCTCCAGCGCAGCGAGCAGATCAAACCCGGGAACAGAGCGACCAGAGCCGCTCCCCTCTTCGCCATCGAGGGCAACGATTACAACGGGGCGCTGATGCGTCTCCGCCAGCCGTGACGCGACGATTCCTATTACGCCAGGATGCCACTCCTGTGAGGAGAGGACGTATCCGTCGCGTGGGCCGAGCGCGGTGGCCTGTGCTTCTGCTTCGTAACGGATTCGCTGCTCGACAAGTTTGCGCTCAGCGTTGGCGTGATCCAGCTCTGCCGCGATCGCTTCGGCGCGGACCGGATCGTCGGTGAGCATCAGCTCGACTCCACTGTCAGCGCGCTGCATGCGCCCGGCCGCGTTGATCCTCGGTGCCAGCCGGAAGCCGATCGTCTTCTCGTCAATCTCCGCCGGATCAACCTGGGCCACGCGCATCAGCGCGCGCAATCCGGGGCGCTTCGTTCGAGCGAGAGCCACTAGCCCTTCGCGCACGAGGCGGCGATTCTCACGAATCAGCGGCACACAATCGGCGACCGTCGCCAACGCCACTAGATCGAGCTCGTCTTCGCAGTCCGTCGCCGCGCCCCCCGCGGCCTGCCTTAGCGCCTGAGCGAACTTGTAGGCGACCCCGGTGGCGCAAAGCTCAGGGTCGGGATAGTTATTGACAAGCGGATGAACAATTGGGGTATCTGGCAATTTGCCGTCGGCGCGCGGCCGATGGTGGTCGGTGACGATCACGTCGAGGCCGAGTTCGCGAGCGCGCGCGACTTCGTCGACCGCCGTGATCGCGCAGTCGACAGTGATCAGCAAGCTTGCCGGCCCGGCCGCAAATCGCTCAACGTTGGCGAGCCCGAGCCCGTAACCATCCTCGCGTCGGCCGGGGATGAACCATTCGACCTCTGCGCCCAGATCCCTCAACGTGCGCACGAGGATCGCCGTCGAACAGACGCCGTCGACGTCGTAGTCACCGTGAATCAGAATTGTTGAGCCGGAATTAACGTGTCCGAGCGCGAGCGCGACCGCCTTGTCGATCCCCTCGAACTCGCTTGGTTCGTGGTGGTCGGCGGCGCTGAGGAATTCGCTGGCCGCTGCCGGGTCGCCGAGTCCGCGGCGGACGAGGAGCTGCGCTACGACAGCATCGAGATCGAGCGCATCGGCGAGCGACAAGACCTCCCCGAACGGAGCTGCTGCGATCTCAATCCGAGCCGATTCCACTACTTGACAGTAGGCCGAATGGCCGACAGAAGTTTCGACCTAGAGATCAAGCGCCGGGTTACCGCGCCGCGCGCCGATCGCGTAGGCGGCGGCGAGGCCCAAGATCGCACCAGGAATCGCCTCGATGGCGTTGAGCACCGTGATCGTGCCGTTGCCGGGAACGGTGAAGCCGCTGAAGATCAGTCCGACGATCATCGCGCCGACGATTGCGAACAGGAAGCTGCCGACGATTCCGCCCCAGAAGCGGTCTGGAACGAAGATCGCGAAATGCCAGATCGCAAGCCCCATCATCACCCAAGCCAGAGCAGCCATTAGCGCCTCCCGTGCTTCTTGTTGCGTTTGCGCCGTGGCGTCGTTGGCTCGTCCTTGAGCACCAGATCCTCGGGGGACGCATCGGCCCCGCTGCTGGCAGCTGCCGGCTCGTCCGGCTCAGTCTCTTCAGCAACCACGTCTTCGAGTGGAGCTTCGTCAGTGGCGACGGCACTTTCGTCGCCGTGAAGGTCGCGCACCATCTCGTCGAATTCGGCGCCGCTGACCGCGCGCTCGGGATCCTCCGGCGCTGTGAGGCGACCGCGAGGCTTCTTCGGCTCGTCAACCTCGACCTCGGTTTCAGCTCCCCCTGCCGCAGTCGCGTATGGCGGCACAACACCGCCGTTGGCAGCAGCGATCCGCGCCCGGCGCGAGCGCCAAACGCCCTCACCTTCCTTCCAGTGCATCAGCACCGGCGTAGCGATGAAGATCGACGAGTAGGTCCCCGAAATGACGCCGACGGCGAGTGCGAGCGCGAAGTCGGCGAGCGTCTCTCCACCGAAGAACAGCAGCGCAAGGATTGGCAACACGGTGCAGAACGAGGTCGCCAAGGAACGCATCAGCACTTCGCTCATCGAACGGTTGAGGATCTGTGAGAACGCGGCGCGTGGCATCCGCGGCACGTTTTCGCGCACGCGGTCGAAAACGATGATCGTGTCGTACAGCGAATAACCAAGGATCGTCAAAAGCGCGGCGACGGTCGCCGTAGTCACCTCCAACCCGAGCAATGCGTAGACGCCAGCGGTAATCAGGAGGTCGTGGGCCAACGCGAGAAGAACCGGCACTGCGTATCTCCACTCGAAGCGAAGCGCAATGTAGGCGCTGATCACAACCAGCGAGGCAATGATCGCAATGATCGCGCTGTCGGCAACCGTTTTGCCGAATGTTGGGCCGATCGTTTCGAAGCTGTAGCTGCCGTTGCCGAACTCCTTGTTCAGAGCCCGCTCAATCGACGCCCGCTGCCCACTCTCAACCGTGTCTGTTGAGATCTGGAACGCGGCCTCGCCCTTGAATTCGTTGCCCGTCAGCTTCTGAATCTTCGCCTTACTGAGCCCGAGCGGAGCGATCGTGTCGCGAACCTGCTGCTCGGTGGCCTTCGTTGGCAGCTCCGCGACCAGACGCGTGCCGGACGTAAAGTCGATGCCAAGGTTGAGGCCGTTGACG
>CAJBIG010000110.1 GCA_903953065.1 uncultured Solirubrobacterales bacterium | reverse complement strand
CCCGATCGCATACCGCGGTTACGGGTCGATGGGCCTCTTTCCGCTGACGATTGACGTCGACCTCACAATCGCCGTCTGGGAGTGGGGCCTCTATCTCGGCGAGGAGGGCAAGACCAACGGTATTCGCGCGAAGATTTCGAGCTGGCGCAGGATCAGCCCCGAGACTTTGATCCCATACGCCAAGGCTGGCGGCCAGTACCTCAACAGCATCCTCGCCAAGGTCGAGGCGCATAACGCTGGCTACGATGAAGCGCTGTTGCTCGACCACGTCGGAAACGTCTGCGAGGGAACGGGCGAGAACATTTTCGTGATCCGCGACGGAGTGATCTACACGCCGCCGATGACCTCTTCGATCCTCGAGGGAATCAGCCGCGCTTCGATCATCAAGATCGCCGCAGATATGGGGCACGAGGTCGTCGTCCGGGAGATCGCCGCAGATGAGCTACCGCTCGCCGACGAGATCTTCCTCACTGGCACGGCAGCCGAAATGGTCCCCGTGCGTGAGCTCGACGACCGCCCCGTTGGCACCGGAAAGCCGGGGGAGATAACAAAAGCGTTGCTCGCCGTCTACGAAGACGCGCTCTACGGCCGCGACGAGCGTTACCGCGACTGGCTCGACCCTGTCCCGGACAGCTCGTTGCCGAGCTAATGAATTCCACGATCCAGCTCTACGACGCGACCCTTCGAGACGGAATGGGTGGCGGCGGGATGAGCCTGACGGCGCAAGAGAAGCTGCGCGTCGTGGAGCGCCTCGATGCGCTCGGCGTCGACATGATCGAAGCCGGTTTCCCTTCCTCGAACCCCAAAGAGGCCGAGCTCTTTGAACTATTGGCGGGAGCCCCGCTCAGCCACGCCGAGATTGTCGCCTTCGGAATGACGCGGCGCCGCGACAGAACCGCGGAGAACGACGAAGGTCTGAACGTCCTCGCGTCGTCGATCGCACCGATCGTCACGCTGGTTGGCAAGTCTTCGATGCTCCATGTCGAAAAGGTCGTTCGCGTCTCACCCGAGGAAAACCTCGCGATGATCTCCGAATCGATCGCTTTTCTGGTCGGCGAAGGGAAGCGCGTTCTCTTTGACGCTGAGCACTTCTTTGACGGCTGGCGCGGCGACCCTCGTTACGCGATCGAAACCCTGCGCGCTGCGACCGATGCCGGAAGCGAGCGCGTCGTCCTCTGTGACACCAACGGTGGCTCACTGCCGAGCCAAGTCACGGACGCGGTACTCGCGGTCCGAGACGCCGTTCCAGGCGCACTGGTCGGCATTCACACCCACGATGATGCCGGCTGCGCGGTCGCAAACTCGCTCGTAGCAATCGAGGCCGGTGCGAGCCAGGTGCAGGGCACGATCAACGGGATTGGCGAGCGGACCGGCAACGCAAACCTCGTCACAATCATCGCCGACCTGCAGATGAAGATGGCTATCGACGTCCTCCCCGAAGGCCGCCTCGCCAAGCTGACCGAGACGGCGCATTTCGTCGATGAACTTCTCAATCGCGCGCCCAACGCAGCGCAGCCATACGTGGGTAAGAACGCTTTCGCACACAAGGCTGGAATGCATGCTGCCGGTGTTAGCGCCGACTCAAATACTTTCGAGCACGTCGAACCAAGCGCCGTCGGCAACCGTAGTGACGTAATTGTTTCCGAGCTAGCCGGGCGAGCGACAATTGCCGACAAGGGCAACAGCGCCGGCTTGGGGCTCGATGACGAGACGAGCGCACGGATCGTCGAGCGCGTCAAAGAGCTCGAACACCTCGGTTACCAGTTTGAGGCTGCGGACGGCTCGTTTGAGCTGTTGATGCGCCGCGAGTCGGGCCAGTACGAACCGCTGTTCCGGCTCGAGAGCTGGCGCGTCACAGTCGAACAGCAGGCAGACGGCGAGGTGCTCAGCGAGGCGACAATTGCGATCTGGATCGGCGAGCAGCGTTACGAGCGCACTGCGACTGGCAACGGGCCGGTGAACGCCCTCGACAGCGCTCTACGCAGCGCTGTGACGGAGGTCTACCCGGAAGTTGGCAAGGTCGACTTAATCAACTACAAAGTTCGCATTCTCGACGAGGGCCACGGCACCGATGCGATCACGCGGGTGTTGATCGACGCCTCTGACGGCGAGGATGTTTGGGGCACAATCGGCGTCGGCGAAAACGTCATCGCGGCCTCATGGCAAGCGCTCGTGGATTCGCTCGAGTTCGGGCATCAGCAAGGTCGCCGCAAGGACAAGAACTAACTATGGGCGAGATGATTCCTCTCGCGAGGCCTGTCATCGGCGCCGAAGAAGAGCAGGCAGTTCTTGACGTCCTGCGCTCCGGCCAGCTTTCGCTCGGGCCTCGTGTTCCGGCGTTCGAAGAATTGTTCGCAAGCCGCGTCGACGCGAGCTACGCCAGCGCAGTATCGAGCGGCACGGCCGGCCTCCAGTTGGCGCTTCGTGCGGTCGGGGTGAGCGATGGTGATGAGGTCGTGACTTCGCCGCTTTCATTCGTTGCGAGCGCAAACGTCTGCGTCATGGAACGCGCGACCCCCGTCTTTGCAGACATTGATCCGGTGACGCTGACGCTCGATCCGCAGGCGGCTGCGGCCGCAGTCACCGATCGAACGACTGCGATACTTCCCGTGCACATCTTCGGCTACCCGACCGACATGGCGCCGTTGGAGGCGCTCGGCCTGCCGATCGTTGAGGACGCCTGTGAGGCACTCGGCGCCCGTTACGCTGACGGCACAGCGGTCGGCGGCCGTGGCCACCCGGCGATCTTCGGTTTCTACGCCAACAAGCAGATGACCACCGGCGAGGGCGGCATGGTCACGGTTGGCGACCTCTCGATCAAGGAGCGGATCGACTCGGAGCGCAATCAGGGTCGGGCTCCGGACATGGACTGGCTCGATCATGACCGTCTCGGCTTCAACTTCAGGCTCAGCGATATCGCCTGCGCGCTGGGAATCGCCCAGCTTGCTCGGCTCGACGGAATGCTCGCCGACCGTCGCCGCGTGGCCGAGCTCTACTACGAGGGGCTGCGCGGCATAGAGGGGTTGACCCTCCCGTGCGCAGACCGGGGAGACGAACGCCGCGGCTGGTTCGTCTTTGTCGTTCAGTTGCCCGCTGAATTTGACCGCGATGGCACAATCCGCGCCCTGGCAGCGCTCGACATTCAGAGCAAGCCGTACCTCCCGGCAATCCACTTGATGGCCTACTACCGCGAGCAGTTTGGCCACCGGGAAGGCGAGTTCCCAGTCTGTGAGGCGGTCGCCGCGCAGTCGATTGCGCTGCCGTTCTTCCCGGAGATGACAGAGGCTCAAGTTGAACGTGTCTGTGCAGCGCTGCGCGAGACGCTCGGTCAGACCTAGACTCGGCGAGCAATGAACCGCTTCAGCGAACCGCCGGATCCAGACTTCGACGCGATCAATCGGTCGCTCGACGTCGACAAGCGTCTATGGCCATTTGACGTCGCACAGTCGCGCGCGCACGTCGCGATGCTCGCTGCACAGGGAATAATCGGGGCGGAAGATGCCGGTGTCATCGCCGATGCGCTCTCGGCAGTCGAAGGGGAGCTGGAAGCGGGGATCTTCCCATTCGAGCAGAGCGACGAAGATATTCACATGGCGATCGAGCGGCGCGTCAGTGAGATCGCAGGCGAGGCGGGGGGGAGGATTCACACGGCACGCTCACGCAACGACCAGGTCGCAACAGACCTGATCCTCTTCACGCGCGAAGCTGCCGCGAGCAGTATCGCCGCGATCGAGCGGCTGATCGCCGCGCTGATTGAGGCTGCTGAATCGCACATCGATTGGGCGCTTCCCGGTTACACGCACCTCCAGCGGGCGCAGCCGGTCTACCTCTCTCACCATCTGCTCGCCTACGTCTGGATGTTGAGCCGCGATCGTCAACGCTTTCAGTTCGTCGCTTCGCAGTGCAGTCTCCTGCCGCTCGGTTCGGGAGCCCTCGCCGGCGTTAATTTCGACACCGATCGGGGTCGCGTTGCCGACGAGCTCGGCTTTGAAGGTGTCACTGCGAACTCGCTCGACGCTGTAAGCAACCGCGATTTCATAGTTGATTGCCTATCGGCCTCTGCGCTTTGTGCCACGCACCTTTCCCGCTTGGGCGCCGAGCTGGTGCTTTGGTCAAGCCAGGAGTTCGGATTCGTTGAGCTGCCAGATCGCTGGACCAGCGGGTCGTCGCTGATGCCGCAGAAGAAGAATCCCGACGCCGCAGAGCTGCTGCGGGCAAAAGCGCCGCGTGTAGTCGGAGACCTCTCGTCCTTCTTGAGCGTACTCCACGCGCTGCCGCTGGCATACAACAAGGACATGCAGGAAGACAAGGAATATCTCTTCGACGGCGTCGACACTCTCGCGCTTGCACTCGCTGCTGCGACCGGGATGGTTGAGGGCGCGCGTTTCGACCGCGATCGAATGTCCGAAGCAGCCGCGGATGGAATGATTGCCGCCACCGACCTCGCCGACCTTCTGGTTCGGCGCGGCGTTCCGTTCCGGGAGAGCCACGCGCTCGTTGGGCGAATTGTGCGCGAGGCGCTCGCCGCCGACCGGCAGCTGAGCTCGCTTACGCTCGATGAGCTTCGCGGATATAGCACCGAACTGGACGACGAAGCGGTTGCTCTCCTCGCTCAAGACGGCTGGCTCGAATCGAAAGCCAGCGAAGGCGGCACAGCTTTGGTCCGTGTCCGCGAACAGCTCGCCGCTGCGCGCGCGCTCCTAGGCTAAATCCGCTGTCGACTCAGCCGCTGGGCGCCTGGGTTCCGCCGCCGTCACCGGCCGGCGCTTGAGGAGTGGGTGCCGGTGCCGGTGCAGGAGTTGGAGCCGGGGCAGGTGTCTGATCGCCACCGCCCCCGCCGCCACCACCGCCGCCAGTGCCCTGACCGCCGCCGGTGCTTCCACCGCCGCTGTCTGAACCTGAGCCGGAGTTGAGCGTCTCCAACGCGCCGGCTGATGAGCTGCCGTCGACTGCTTTGCCGTTCTTCTTCGCGGCCCTGTTCTCCATAATCGACTGAACTTGGATAACGAAGTCGTGCCAGATCTGTGCTGGGATCGTGCCGCCAGCAACCGGGCTGCCCGCGTACTCGGTCTTCATTGGCTGGGTCTGGTCGGCGTAGCCAACCCAGACCGCGATCGTGTATCGATCGGTGAAACCGGCAAACCATGCGTCGCCGAAGTTCTCCGTGGTGCCGGTCTTTCCGGCCGCGAAGCCGCCGTACTGTGCGACGCGACCGGTCCCACTGCTGACGACCGTCTGCATCTGCTGCGTTACGGCTCGGCTGAGCTCCGGCGAAATAACGCGCTTGCTGCGAACCCGATTGCGCGAGATCAGGTCATCGGTCGAAACATCGCGAACATCCGCGATGCCGACGGGGCCGCGCTCGGGCGCACCGAGCGAGCCTGAGATCCGCTTTCCACCGGCCGCGAAGCTTTGGTAGGCATGCGCCCAATCGAGTACCGAGACACCCTGTTTGAAAGCCCCGAGCGTCATCGCTGGGTTGGTGGAGACCGGCGAGCGAACGCCCATCTTTGTGATCAGCTTCGAAATCCGCTTGGTACCGGTTTTGAGACCAACAGCGGCGAAGACAGCGTTATCGGAGACCGTCAACGCAGAGCCGAGGTCGCGCGTCCCAGCGTATGAGTTATCGAAGTTGTTCACCGTGAACATCTCGCCGTCATCGCCGGGAACGTCGAAGACGCGCTTGCGCGATTCCCAGACCGAACCGAGCCCGTAACCTTTCCTCAGCGCGGCAGCGAGGATGAAGGGCTTGACGGTCGATCCTGGTTGCCGCTGACCCTGCGTAGCCAGATTAAAGGGCCGCTCCTGATAATCACGGCCGCCGATCATCGCCTTTACTTCTCCGGTCTTGTTGTCGATGACAACCACCGCCGCCGACGGACCGCCGGGATCGGAAAGGTTCTGGTCAACAGCCTGCTGGGCGGCCTGCTGAAGGTCAAGGTCGAGCGTCGTGCGCACGCGCAGTCCGCCCTCGAACGCTCGCCTCGCGCCGAAGTGGTCGACGAGCTGTTGGCTGACCCAAGTCGTGAAGTAAGGGACTTTTGTGTCAACAGATGGCGAGACGACTAGTGCAGGCAGCCCCTCGGCGCTTGCCTGCTCATATTCTGCGCTCGAGATCCGGCCCTGGTCTCGCATCTTGCCAAGAACGATGTTTCTGCGCTTCAGCGCGTCCTGGGGATTGGCGACCGGGTCGAATGCCGAGGGGTTGGCAATGACGGCAGTGAGCAGCGCGGCCTCGGCAGCGTTTAGCTCTGCCGCGCAGGGCCGTTCCTTGACGCCGCAACCGAGGTGGTTGGCGTCGCGGCCGAAATAAACACGCGCGGCCGATTCGATTCCATAGGCGCCGTTGCCGAAGTAGATCGAGTTCAGATATTCGCTGAGAATCTTCTCTTTCGACCACTTGCGAGTGAGGTGGTAGGCGAGCGCAGACTCGCGCAGCTTCTGTGGGACTGTGCGCTCATCTTGCGCCTCAAGGGCGTTCTTGACGAATTGCTGCGTAATCGTGGACCCACCCTGACGCGAGCCGCCGGCGAGGGTGTCTTGGACAAAGGCCCGCAGGATTCCGCGGGGATCGACGCCATTATTCTCGTAGAAGCGTTGGTCTTCGACCGAGATCACAGCGCTTCTCATGAAAGGCGAGATGTCCGAGTAGGGGATAAGAACGCGGTTGCGAGTGCTCTTCAGAATCCCCAAAGGCCTTCCGAGCGTGTCGAGCAGAACCGAGTTGCGGGCGGTCTTGAAGCCGTTTTCGCTCTGCAAGTTCGGCAGCTCGGACGCGACCGCCATCATCATCCCGAAGATGGTCGAGACGATTGCGAGCGCGATCAGGGGAACTGTGATCAAGATCATCCGCAGGCGTTTGACGCGTGGCTTGCGCACGCGCGGAACCGGCGCGAGGGGAACGTCGTCAGCGCCGACGGTGGGGGTCTCTTCGTTCTCTTCAGTCATCAGTGTCTGCTGAGGCGAAGACGCGCGCAACGGCGGCAAAAACACCATCAAGCTCCGCAAGCCGCAACCGATAGTGGAGGCGTCCTGCTCTGTACTCAGACTAGCATTGCCCCTGATGGAATCCGCCGCTTCAAAATCCGCACAGCTGACCGCCAACGCCGCTGAGGCTCTTCCAGCCGGCGCGCTTGAGGCCAAACTGGAACTGGCGGAGAAGGAGGGGAGGCAGCTCCGCGTAAAGCTGGGCCTGGATCCCACTGCCCCCGACATCCATCTCGGCCACTCGGTCGTGCTGACAAAGCTGCGCGAGTTCCAGGACCAGGGGCATCGCGTCGTGCTGATCGTCGGCGATTACACGGCGCGGGTTGGCGATCCGAGCGGGCGTTCCGAGACGCGCCCTGTGTTGACTCCCGAGGAGATCGTTGCCAACGCCCAGAGCTACGAAGCGCAGGCGGGTCGCATTCTTGACCAGGCTCCTGACCGCTATGAGCTGCGCTACAACAGTGAATGGCTTGACATGCCGATGGCCGACCTGCTCAGCCTCGTGCGAACGACGACCGTCGCGCAGCTACTCGAGCGGGAAGATTTCGCGAACCGCTACAAGTCCGGCGCACCGATCTCAATCCTTGAGCTCCTCTATCCACTGATGCAGGGCTATGACTCGGTCGCGATCGCTTCCGATGTTGAAATAGGAGGAACCGACCAGACGTTCAACATCCTGCTTGGCCGCGACATTCAGCGCCACTACGGAATGGCAGAGCAGGCGGTAATGACGATGCCGATTCTGACCGGTATCGACGGGATCGAGAAGATGTCAAAGACGAAGGGCAATGAGATCGCGATTGAGGCAAGCGCCGACGAGATGTTTGGCCGCACGATGCGACTGCCCGACGAGGCGATGCCCGGCTGGTTCGATCTTCTTGCGATCGCCGCCCCGCCCGACGGGACAGGCCCACGGGACACCAAAGTAGCCTTGGCGAAAGCAATAGTCGCCCGGTTCCACGACTCTGCGGCCGCCGATCGCGCCGAAGCGCAATTCGTCAGTCAGTTTGTCGAACACGAGGTACCCGACGAGGTCGACGCGTTCGCGTTCGAATCCTCCGACGGATCCGTTCACTTGCCGGTGGTGCTCTCAGAAGCCTTCGGCATCTCGCGCTCCGAGGCCCGGCGTTTGGTCGAGCAGGGCGGTGTAAAGGTCGATGGCGAGCCGGTCGATGCCGGCGTGCTGGATGTCAGCGCGGAACTGCTCTCCGGCGCAGTCGTGCAAATCGGGCGTCGGCGCTTCAAACGCTTCGACCAGAACCGATAAAGCTGCGCGGAATCCTGCTACGATGCAGAGCGGTTGTAAGCGGGGCGAAGTTGCTCCGAACTGCAATCCGGTTCTCGGCGCATGTCGCCGGGCGCCCCTCGAGAAGGAATCCCCTTCCCGCAGAGGTGTGTCGGTCTTTGAAAACTCAACAGCATGCGTACCTCCGGGTCTGAACACCTGGCCCGGATGTGCGTCCAGGTTCGAACCGCCGGTGGCCGGCTTTGCTGG
>CAJBIG010000109.1 GCA_903953065.1 uncultured Solirubrobacterales bacterium | reverse complement strand
TCCTTCGCCTCGACCGCCTGGTGGAGGCCTTCGGACCAGCGGCGCCCTTCGAGGATGCGGCCGGTGAACTCGTCGATGATCCGCACCTCGCCGTCGATCACGGCGTAGTCAACGTCGCGCTTGTAGAGGCTCTGAGCCTTCAGCGACTGAATCAGGTGGTTGACCAGCGGCCCGTTCTCGGCGCGGTAGAGGTGGTCAATGTTCATGAACTTCTCGGCCTTGCCGACGCCGCGCTCGGTAATCGCGACCGTCTTGTGCTTCTCGTCGAACTCGTAATCGAAGTCGGCGACGAAATCCTTCTTTGCGCGCGGATCCATCCCCTCCGGCGCCTTGCCGGCGACCATCTGCGGCGCGAGCTTGGCGAACTTGCCGTAGGAGTCGGCGGCGGCCTCGGGCGCGCCGGAGATGATCAACGGCGTCCTGGCCTCGTCGATCAGGATGTTGTCGACCTCATCGACGATCGCGAAGTTGTGCATCGCGACGGGGCGGCCGTCCTCACCGATGCGCCCGCCGTGCTGAACCTTCTCCTCGAGCGTCTGGGCCATGTTGTCGCGCAGGTAATCGAAGCCAAACTCGGAGTTGGTGCCATAGGTGATGTCGGCTGCGTAAGCGGCGAGTTTCTCGCTTGGGTCCTGCATGTTCTGCAAGACGCCCCAGCTAAAACCGAGCCCGTCGTAGATCGGGCTCATCCACTCGGCGTCGCGGCGGGCGAGGTAATCGTTGACGGTTACGAGGTGGACTCCCTTGTCGGAGAGCGCATTGAGACAGACGGCGAGTGTTGCAGTCAACGTCTTGCCTTCGCCGGTCTTCATCTCGGCGATGTTGCCGCCGTGGAGCACCATGCCGCCGATCAGCTGAACGTCGAAGTGGCGCATGTTGAGGAAGCGGCGTCCGGCCTCACGGACGATCGCGAAGCATTCGGGCAGCACGCTGTCGAGTGGCTCGCCCTGCTCGCGGACACGGACGCGCAGTCCGTCCATCCGTTCCCGCAGCTCATCGTCGCTTAGCGCAACCAGCTCGTCCTCGAAGGCAGCGATCTCTGAGACGCGCTTCTCATACTGGCGAAACTGTTTCCCTTCGCCGACATTCAGCGCTTTTTCGAGCAAACCCATTGCCCAAAGTGTAGCCGCGCGCGGCGTCCAGCGAGCCTCCTTAGACGGCGCCCTCCGCGCGGCCGTGGCGGATCGTCTCAGCGCCGGCGCGGCTGCGGGCGCGAGCCCTGTCACCGCGGCGGTTCAGTTGACGCACAACCTCGTCGGCGATGTGACCGATCGCCGCCGCCATGCTGCGCTCGTGAGCTTTGGCGTTGATCGTGCCTCCCTTGATGTGAAGGTTCGCTTCAGCCTTCTGCCCGTCGGCGATCTTTGGGTTGTGTTCCTCGGCGAGGATGATCTCGCAGTGAACGTCCTCTGGCACTCTGCGTTTGATCTTCGCGAAGCGCTTGGCTACCAGCGCGCGCAGTTCTCCGTTGATCTCGATATTGGTCCCGGTCAGGTCAATGCGCATAGGGAATCCTTTGTCGTGATGGAGGTAATTCAAATGTACCACCGCCAAGCGCTAAGGAACAGAGCAATATGTGACGGCGCTGACGAGCTTGCTTTCGGCACCCAGCAGCGCCTCGGCGCAGAGATCGAGCGTCGCGCCCGTAGTGCAAACGTCGTCGATCAAGATCACCCGAACAGGCGCTTTGCGAGCCGCCCTCACCCGCAGGCCGCGGCCGCTGAGCCGATCGCTCCGGCCAAGGCCGCGCTGCCCGCGCGCAATCGAAGATTCGCGCCGCAGCGGCCGCTCAAGCGGCAACATCACGAGCTGCGAGAGTTCGGCCGCGAGAAGATCGGCATGATCAAAGCCGCGTTGGCGAAGGCGAAGCGGGCTGGCGGGAACGGGAACCAGCGCGGCGTCGGGCGGGAAGGCGCGCGGCGGCAGTGCATCGACCAGCTGCCGCGCCATCAACCCTGCGAGCGCCGTCGCCGACTGGAACTTCAGTGCGTGTACCAACACTCGCGCCGGCCCTGCGAACTCGAGCGGCGACCAATGTTGCTGGAGCCGACTGCCGGAACGTCGTGGCGCCAGCGGCTCAATCCAAGGCATCTGCGAGCGGCAGCTTTCGCAGAGTCGGTCAGCGGCCGCCTCGCGGCAAACCCAGCAGAGCGGCGGAACAAGCAGATTGAGCGCTGCACGAAGCATCGAGCCAACTTTGGCGCGCCAGTCGAGTCGCTACCAGCAGCGGTCTGCGACGATCAAGCCTGATGCCAGCAACAACTTCGCTCCTGCCTCTCGCTGCCTCGGCGGACACCTCATGGACTATCGAGCCTGGGGCGATTCTGATGATCCTGATCCTCGGGGGGCTCTACCTGCCCCGCTGGTGGCGCGTTCGGCGCACCGACGGGGCCGACGCCGCGCCGATCTGGAGGCTGCTGAGCTTCCTAATCGGCCTGGTTTCGCTGGCAGCCGCGCTGCTCTCGCCGATCGACGCGTTGGCCGAGCAGTCGTTCACTTTCCACATGGCCCAGCACATGCTGCTGCTTGATCTGGTGCCCATCTTCTGCATCCTCGGCCTGAACAAGATTCTGCTGCGGCCGGCAACGAGGCGCCTGCAGGCGCTGGAGCGATCGCTCGGACCGCTGATGAGCCCGTGGGTCGCGGTAGTGCTCTACATCTTCACGATGTGGGCTTGGCACGTCCCTGGGGCCTACGACGCAGCGCTCGAGAACGCCACCGTCCATGTGCTCGAACACATCTGCTTTCTAAGCGTCGGCTTCCTTTACTGGTGGCAGCTGCTCTCGCCGATCCGCTCGCGCTTTCGCGGCGGGGCGATGGGCCCGCTCTTCTACATGGTCTCGACCAAAGTGGGTGTCGGACTGCTGGGAATCCTGCTGACCTTCGCGCCCAACCCGCTCTATCCGTACTACGAGGCACGCGAGGGAATCTTCGGCCTCAGTGCCGGCGTCGATCAGCAGCTCGGTGGCGAGCTGATGGCGCTCGAGCAGACGATCGTGATGGGCATCGCGCTGGCATACCTGCTGTTCCGTGCGATCGACCAGAGCGAGCGCGAGCAGGAGCGCCGCGAGGCGCTCGAAGATCGCGCCGAAGAGCTGCGCAGCTAGTCGCCGAGCACTGCGCCGTCGTCGATTCGCAGCGCTTCACCTGCCGCGGCCTCGACCGTGACGGCGCCTTTGATCTTCACTGCACGGCCAAAGCTGACATCACCCTTGACCGTCAAGCGCTCTGCCGCGACGAGCGACGGCGCGCCCTGCGCGAAGCGGGCTTCGAAGTCATCGATCAAGCCGAAGTAGTCGCGGTCCAGCTCGGCCAAAGGCGCCCGCCCTGCGCAGGCCGACGAGAGCCGCAGAACGCCTTCAGCGGTCAGCTCGTAGGCATCGGAGCGCAGCACCAGCAGGTCGTCGCTCGTCTTCACCGGGAGAAAGCGCGAACGCGGCACGCGGATTGCGCCGGCGCCGGGGATCGCGGCGATTGCTGCTCCGATCGCCGATTCAAGCTGAACAACCGCCGTAGAGCCCGCGTCGGAAGGGTCGACGGTCTTGCGATTTACAATCATCGGCAGGTCGATAACGCCGTCGCCGCCAATTGCCGCCGCCAGCGCCCGAAGGTCGAGCCAGATGCTGTTGGTGTTGAAGAAGCGGTGGCGCTCGGTATCGGCAAACGCCCCCAGATCCGCTTCGGGCGTTTGCGCGATTTCGCGCAGTACGAGCGAGCCATCTGCGCGGCGCGCAAGGTGGCCGCCCTTGCGGTCGGCGGCTGTGCGGTCGGCGACCTCCATCACAAAAGGTGCCTCTTCGGCTGCAATCCAGCAGAGGATCGCGGGGTCGAGCACGGCGCCGAGATTGTCGGCATTGGAGACGAACGCGTAGCGATAGCCGGCCGCCAGCATTGCGGCGAGCATCCCTGAGCCAACCAGCGCCGGGTAGATGTCGCCGTGGCCCGGAGGGCTCCATTCGAGCTCCGGGTCGGTTGGCCAGGCAACCGGAGCAAAGCTGCCGTCATCGACGAGTTTTGGCACGCGACCCTGGAGGAAGTCGGGGTCAAGCTCGGCCGAGAGCCGGCCGTAGCCGGCGAGCGCCGCCAGCGAAGGTTCACGAGTGCGGAAGCTGTTGAGCAACACCAGCGGCAACCTTGCGTCACCGTGTTCGGCTCGCAGCGCCTTGATCTGACGAGCCGTGATGTCGAGGAAGCTGAGCCCATCCTTCACTTCCAGCAGCGACTTTGGCCCGGCCAACCCCATGCTCGTTCCGAGGCCGCCATTCAGTTTGATCACGACGGTCTGGTCGAGCAGTTCGGCGATTGCCGCTGCGTCGACTTCCAGCCGCTCGGCATCGGGCAGCTCGTCGATCGGTTGCAGCTCAGATTCCGCCAGCATCCCCAGCTCGCCTGCCGTGAGGCGTCCGAGCTGCCCGGCAAAGCTGGCGACCGTCGCTGCGGCGGCTCCGTCTGCCTCAAGCTTGGCGATTGCCGCTGCTGTCGCTTCGTCGCTCACGGCCGCCATCGTCGCACAGCTGGCGCCCTCAGCCGTCGTGCGGCGCCGGCGAGAAGACCTTCAGGTAGGCGAGCTGCTGCTCGCTGAGCGAATCGATCGAAACGCCGAGCGCGTCGAGCTTGAGCCTGGCGACCTCGCGATCAACAGCTTCCGGCACCGGGTGGACCGCGGCGCTGAGCGGCTCGGTGGACTGGGCGAGCCCCTCGACGACGAGCGCCTGCGAGGCGAACGAGAGATCCATCACCGCCGAAGGATGACCGTCGGCAGCAGCGAGGTTTACAACGCGGCCGTGGGCCAGCAGATTGATCCGGCGGCCGTTGATCTCAAACTCCTCGACGAGCGGGCGCACCTCCCGGCGTGAGCCGGCGACCCGCTCCAAGGCCGGAAGGTCGATCTCGACATCAAAGTGGCCGGCGTTGGCGAGAATCGCGCCGTCGCGCATCGCGACAAAGTGCTCCTCGCTCAAGACCTCGCGCCCGCCGGTAACGGTGATGAAGACGTCGCCGCTGGCAGCAGCCTCGAGCGCGGGCATAACCTCAAAACCCTCCATTCGAGCCTCGAGCGCGCGCAAAGGGTCAACCTCGCAGACGATCACTGTCGCGCCGAGCCCTTTTGCCCGTAGCGCGATTCCTTTGCCGGTCCAGCCGTAACCGATCACAACGACGACCGCTCCGGCGAGCAGGACGTTGGTCGCGCGCAAAATTCCATCGATCGTTGACTGCCCTGTTCCATAACGGTCGTTGAAGGCCCGTTCGGTGCGCGATTCGTTGACGGCGATCACCGGGCAAGCCAGGCCACCGGAGCGCTCAAGCGCGCGCAGCTGAACCAGCCCGGTCGTCGTCTCCTCGGTAGCGCCAATCATCTTCGCTGCCGGTGGGTCATCGCCGGCGTGGAGCGCCTCGATCAGCTCGGCGCCGTCATCGATCGCGATCTGCGGGTGGCCTGCGACCAGCGCCGAAACGTGCTCGCGGTATTGACCAAGCGTCTCGCCGTGAATCGCATGAACCTCGATGCGATCGTTTTCAACGAGCGCCGCCGCAACGTCATCTTGCGTTGAGAGCGGGTTGGCAGAGCAGAGCGCGACCTCGGCCCCGGCGCTAGAGAGCGCCCGGACAAGGTTCGCCGTCTCTGCCGTCACGTGGAGGCAGATCGCGATCTTCACGCCCTCCAGCGGCCGCTCGGCTGCGAAGCGCTCAGCGACGCGGCTGAGCACCGGCATCTGCCCGGCCGCCCACTCGATCCTCGCCAGCCCGGAGGCGGCGAGGGTCAAGTCTGCAACGTCAGATTTGGGCAGGACTGACTCCTTAGTAGCGGTAGCTGTCGGGCTTGTACGGGCCCTCGACCGGAACGCCGATGTAGGCCGCCTGATCGTCGCGGAGCTCCGTCAGGTTGATGTTCAGCGCGTCGAGGTGGAGCCGAGCAACCTTCTCGTCAAGGTGCTTGGGCAGCACGTAGACCTGCTTCTCGTACTCGTCGTTCTTCGTGAACAGTTCGATCTGAGCGATCGTCTGGTTCGTGAACGAGGCCGACATCACGAATGACGGGTGGCCGGTCGCGTTGCCGAGGTT
>CAJBIG010000108.1 GCA_903953065.1 uncultured Solirubrobacterales bacterium | reverse complement strand
CGCAGCCTGGTCTGCGTTGGTGACGTTTGGTAGCGATACATCGATCTGATCGGCGCCGGTGCGCTGAATCTCGGGCTCGGCGACACCGAGAGTGTCGATCCGCTTGCGCATGATCTCGATCGTTTGATCGACCGACTCAGTGGTTACCTGCGCCTGCTTGGTCGGCTTCGCTTGGTAGACGAGTGAGACGCCACCCTTAAGGTCGAGGCCGAGCACGGTCGGCTTCGTTGCGATCACAAGCCCGGATAGAACGAGCAGCCCGGCCACGAACAGCAGAATGAATAAGTTGCGGCGGCGGTCGGTCATCAAGCTAGAGAGACTACTTAGCGGGCGTCAGAACGAGCAACAGCCCGCCGTCGTCGTCGTATGCGGGGAAGAGATCGGCGCTCGCTTTCGCTGGAAGGTCGCCCTCGGCATTGACCTCGACCTCCTGATCGAGAGAACGGACGCCCCACTCCAGGACAGTGCCTACGGGGTCGGGCTGGGTGGCGAAGCTGAGCCCAAGAACATCCCCAACGGGCCTACCGATAACGCGTTCATCGTCAAGGCCGGTCAACTCAAAGGCGCCGCGACCGCATGCGATCACACGGGCGTCGTTGTCGCAGACGAAGAACGCCGCGTCCGGAGCCGGGAAGTAGTCATCGAGGAGTTCAAAGAGAAAACCGAAACCACATTCGCGACAGCCTTTTGCGCCACCGCGAAAACCGTTGCCGGCGTCGACAGACAAGGAGCGGTTGCCGCACTGCGGGCAGATGAAGTGATGCGCCATTAGAGCGACCAAGGGTAGGGGTAGTTGGCGGCCACTGCGCCGTGCCCGCCCGCGCCGAAGGCTTAGAACAGTGCCGCGTCGCGCGGCGGCTCGAGCCCAAGGTGCTCGTAGGCCATCATCGTGGCCGTGCGCCCGCGTGCGGTGCGACTGATCAGCCCGCACTGAACTAGGTACGGCTCGTAGACCTCTTCGATCGTGTCTGACTCCTCGCCAACGGCGATCGAAAGCGTCGACAGGCCGACAGGCCGACCCGAGTACGTGGTGCAGAGGACAGTCAAGATTTCGCGGTCGAGCCGGTCGCAGCCGAGCTCGTCGACCTCGAGCAATTCGAGCGCACTATTTGCCGCGTCGGCGGTGACTATTCCGGTGCCGCGGACTTCGGCCCAGTCTCGGACGCGCCTGAGCAGCCGGTTGGCTACACGTGGCGTCCCCCGGCTTCGGCCCGCGATTGCCAGTGCACCGTCATCATCGAGCGCAACGTCGAGAATCGCCGCTGACCTCCTGACAATCGCCGCCAGTTCGTCCGGGCCGTAGTTTTCCAGCCGGTACTGAATACCGAAGCGATCTCGCAGCGGCGTCGAAAGCAGCCCTGCACGCGTGGTCGCGCCGATCAGCGTGAATGAAGGCAGTTCCAGCGTCACCACCCGCGCTCCGGCGCCCTGGCCAATCGTGATCGGAAGGCGCCGATCCTCCATTGCCGGATAGAACGTCTCCTCAAGGGCGCGACTGAGGCGGTGAATCTCATCGACGAAGAAGACCGACCCAGGTTCGAGCGCCGTAAGCAGCGCGGCAATGTCGCCTTTCCGTTCCAGAGCCGGCCCGGCGGTTTGAACGAACGGCACTCCCAGCTCGGTCGCGATGATCTGCGCCAGCGAGGTCTTGCCGAGCCCAGGTGGCCCTGCGAGAAGTACGTGGTCGAGGGGCTCATCGCGCGCTGTCGCTGCCTCGAGCGAGACCGCCAACTGGTCGCAGACCGCCTGCTGCCCAATGAAATCTTCGAGCGTCTCTGGCCGCAGCGAGCGGTCGAGCTCGTCCTCCTGCGCCAATGCGCCCGGCGTCATGATTGGTGCGTCTTCTGGGAAATCGTCGCTCATTGGCGCGCCGCCCTCAGTGCGCTTTGAAGCAGGTCCTCGGCGCTTTCGCCCTGCGCCCCGGCGACGAAGCCATCGGCTTCCTGCATTGTGAAGCCAAGCTCAACGAGCCCGTCGCGAGCAATTCGGCGTGGATCATCGCCGCGCGTGACCGTTATCTCGCCTTCCTCTCCGCCGAGCCCAACCACCTTCTCTCGGAGCTCGACAAGGATCCTCTCTGCAGTTCGCTTGCCGATTCCAGGCACCGCTTGTAGCCGCGCCACGTCACCACTTGCAAGCGCGCTGGCAAGCTCACGTGGCGGACCGCCGCTCAACACCGCGAGCGCGACTTTTGGCCCGACGCCTTGAACTCCGAGCAGCATCAGGAAGAGGTTGCGCTCGTCTTCGCTGGCGAACCCATAGAGCGCCATCGAGTCGTCGCGCGCGACAAGGTGGCAGTGGAGCGAAACCGATTCGCCGATGGCGGGAACCTGCGCAAGCGTCTCTGCCGAAACGGCAAGGTGATAGCCGACTCCGCCACTGGTCTGGATCACGATGTAATCCTCGCGGCGGCTTACGACCTCTCCGCTCACAAACGCGATCATGCGACGCGAGCGTCTGGAACTTGGGCGCGGAGCGTTGCGCTGCGAAGCGGTGCGTGGTTGGCGTGACAGATCGCGACCGCGAGCGCGTCGGCCGCATGGTCAGGCGTTGGAGGCTCAGGAAGAGCCAGCAGGCTCTGAACCATCCGCGTCACCTGCTCCTTTGGCGCCCTGCCGCTGCCACAGACGGCGCCCTTGACCTGCTGAGGTGTGTAGTCCTCGCAGGGGATTGAGCGACGACCTGCCGCCATCAGCACGACGCCGCGCGCTTGGCCAACCGCGAAGGCGGAGCGAACGTTCTGGCCGAAATAGATCGCTTCGAGAGCGAGAGCGTCAGGAGCGTGACGGTCCAGCAGCTCTTCGATTTGGGCGAAGAGATCTGCCAACCGGTGCTCTGGCGATCGCTCGGCACGCGTCTTCATGACGCCGCCGTCGAGCGCCACGAGACGCCCGGCGCGCCTGCGCACAACTCCGAAGCCGGTATTCGCGATACCGGGGTCGATTCCAACGACGATCATCTTTCATGATTCTGCGCCCTCGCCCGGATGCCTCCCCTTGTGGAGCTCTGGCTCTAGCGCTTGGCTGCCGCAGCGGCGGCGCGGGCGCTACCAAGCGACTCACCGGAGGCGACGCGCTCGAGACCAAGCCAACAGAACTCCATTACGCGGTCGACAACGGCGGCGCGCGGCACTGTGTCGTGGTCGTACCACCAGTGTGCGACCGCCTGAGTGGCGCCCGCAAGCAGCTGAGCGTGGAGCTCAAGGTAGAGCGCGCCGTCACCCTGATCAGCCTTGTCGTGGTCGACGCGATCGGGGTCGGAGGCCATCAGCGCAGCAATGACGCCGACGGCCTGGGACTGGACGCCAGCCAATGCCTCAACGATCTCGGGGTCGGCAGCGTCGCGGAAGAGCACGCGCCACGCGTCGCGATCCTCCTCAACGAAGGCGAGGAAGGCGTCGACGCCGAGCCGGAGCCGCTCCTCGCCCGTCGCTCCGCTCTCCGCGCAGGCCTCAAGGCGCGAAAAGATCTCGGTCGCGTGGCGACCGAGCAGCTCACCGTGCAGCTCGCGCTTGGAATCAAAGTGCTCGTAGATCAGCGCCTTCGACACGCCAGCTTCGGCAGCGATCTGGTCGAGCGAGCATCCGTCATAGCCGGCGCGCGCAATCACTACGGCGGCGGCGTCGAGGATCTCGTCGCGGCGCTGCGGTGCAGACATTCTGCGTCGGGGCGTCTCGCTCATCGGCTCCATTCTGACAAGAGTTGGGGAGCACTTCGGAAAAGCGACTGGAGATTGCCCTATCCGGCGATTCGTTCGAGAACCTCGGCGTCGATATCGAAGTTCGAATGAATGTCGCCCACATCGTCGTTCTCTTCGAGTGCATCGATCAGCCCCAGCAGCGATGAAGCATCGCTCTCATCGATCTCGACCCGCACTGCCGGCCGCTGGACCAGCTCAGCCGACTGGTATCCAATGCCCGCCTGATCGAGCGCAGCGCGCACCGCCGAGAGCTCAGTGGCGGGCGTGATTACTTCGTAGACGTCCTCGTCAATCTCGATCTCTTCGGCGCCTGCGTCGATCGCGACCATCAGCTCCTCCTCACTGTGGGCGCTGGCGTCGACGACGATCAAACCGCACTGCGTGAAGAGGTAGGCAACAGAGCCCGGCTCGCCGAGGCTGCCACCGAACTTCGCAAGCGTGTGGCGCACATCGGCTCCGGTGCGGTTGCGGTTCTCCGTCAGCGCCTCTATGAGAAGGGCAACGCCGCCTGGGCCATAGCCCTCGTAGGCGACGGCCTCATATGCCTCCGCGTCCGCGCCCGCGCCGGTGCCCCGATCGATAGCGCGTTCGATGTTGTCCTTCGGCATCGAAGCGTCCTTGGCCTTCTGGACTGCGAGCGCCAGCGAAGGATTTCCGTCGAGATCACCGCCGCCCTCCTTCGCAGCGACTGTTATTGCGCGACCGAGCTTGGTGAACAGTTTGCCGCGACGGGCGTCAACGATCGCCTTCTTGTGCTTGATCCCCGCCCATTTCGAATGACCTGCCATCGCTTAACGAATGGTAATGGCCAGATCAATCGGCGAGGATTTCAGGGTGCTCGCGGTACCAGTCGAGCGTCAAAGCGAGCCCTTCCTCAAGCCCCACCCTCGGCTCCCAGCCCGTGAGGCCACGGAGTTTCGATGAATCGATGAACTGACGGTCGATCTCGCCTTCCGGAACGCCGGCGCCGCGAACATCGGGCGCCTGTTCAGACCCGGCAATTCGGCAGAGCGTGTCAACGACGTCGATCGCGCGCCGTGGCACTCCGCTGCCAGCGTTGAATGCCTGTCCCCCAGCGGCGCCAGCATCGAGGAGGTCAAGAATCGCCAGGTAGGCGTCGACGGCGTCCTCGACGTACAGAAAGTCGCGCTCAGGCGAACCGTCTGAGCGGATGATCGGAGCGCGCCCTGCGATCACTGCCGCTGCCGTTTCGGGAATCAGTCGCGAGCGGTTTTGATCGCCGCCGCCGTAAAGGTTTGCAAGCCGCGTGACTGCGACCGGCAACCCGTAGGTCGCCCAATACGAACGGCTGATTATGTCGGCGGCGGCCTTTGACGCGTCGTATGGGTGGGATGCCTCGAGCGGCATCGTTTCGACGTATGGAAGCACTGGGCTGGCGCCATAGGCCTTGTCGGACGAGGCGACGACGACGCGAGCAACATCACCGAGTCGAGCCGCCTCGAGCACATTCCAAGTACCGAGCACGTTCGCTTCGAACGTCGGACGGGGCGAGAGGTTGGCTGTCCCGACGATTGCCTGCGCCGCGAGGTGGATGATCGTGTCGATCGAACCGGCCGTAACCGTCCGCTCCAAGAGATCAGCGTCGAGCAGGTCGCCGTCTATCACCGTGCAGTCGGATTCGACTGCATCAAGAACGAGCGGGCTCAGCGGCTGAGCACCGAGCCGGAGCACAGAGACGTCGGCGCCGAGTGTCACGAGCCTGCTGGTCAGCCACGAGCCGAGAAGGCCATGCGCGCCCGTTACAAGCACTTTCCGCCCGGCAACCGCCGAACCGTATGGAGCAGCTACCAACGGCGCCATGGAGCCTCGTTGCGGTCGTAGAGATCGTTGAGCATCAAAGTGTCTTTATAAGTGTCCATGCAAGCCCAGAAGCCGCCGTGACGGTGAGCTCGGAGCTGTCCGCTCGCAGCGAGAGCCTCAAGCGGTTCACGCTCAAGCACGCTAGCGCTATCGAGCTCCTGCAACAGCTCCGGGCCAGCGCAGATGAAACCACCGTTTATCCACTGGTCGGCGCGTGGCTTCTCGTGAAAACCGGTCACGCGGTCGCCGTCGAGATCGACGACGCCAAATGGCAGCTCGGGCTGAACAGCGGTCACGGTCACCGGCGAGCCGGCCTGCTGGTGCTCAGTCAGCAACGCTGCCAGATCGATGTCGCTGACGCCGTCGCCATAGGTGAGACAGAACTCTGAGCTGCCAAGCTTTTCGGCGACCGCTGCCACACGCCCGCCGGTCGGCGTGTCTGTTCCCGTTGCGATGCACTCCACAACGGCGCCTTCGGGCCATTGCGCGTTGGATGCGAAACCCTCAATTTGATCGCCGAGATAGCCGGTCAGTAGCCAGATCTTGCGAAACCCGGCGGCTAAATAGCACTGCGCAACGTGCCAAACAATCGGCATACCGCCGATCTCCACGAGCGCTTTCGGAATGCCCGCTTCCTGGTGCTGAAGCCGTGTACCGCGGCCGCCGCAAAGAATCAGTACCGGTGTCTCTTCAGTCCCCATTGGCGCGTGATGCTCGCAGGACTGGGCGCGCGGTGTCGGCAGAGGGAGGGCTGGCGCGGCTAATCTGTCGAATCGTGAAAGTTCCAAGTGAGATCTTCAAGGCCTATGACATTCGAGGCCTCTACGGCGAACAGATCGACGGCGACTTAGCCGAAGCGATCGGACGGGCCTTCGTACGCGTGCTCAGCCAGATGACCGGGCGCGACACTGCCGACCTTGGGATCGGCCTTGGCCACGACATGAGGCTGGAAGCGCCGGAGCTTGCCGAGCGCTACCTGCAGGGCATGCTCGCCGAGGGAGCGCACGTGATCAACATCGGCGAGGTTGGCAGCGAGATGCTCTATTGGCTCGTCGGCAGCCGCGAGCTCGACGGCGGGCTGATGTGCACCGCCTCGCACAACCCGAAGGCCTATACCGGCGCCAAGTTGGTCAAGCGTGGAGCGATTGCGCTCTCGGGCGACAGCGGCATCACCGACATCCGCGACATGCTTGAGGCTGGGCTCGGTCCGGCGCCTGGAGGCGGTACCTCCGAAGAGATCAAGATCTACAACCCTTTCCGCGCCGCCGCGCTGGAGTTCATCGATCCCACCGTGATCAAACCTCTCAAGGTCGTTGTCGATGGTGGAAACGGCATGGCTGGCCCGATGGTGGGCCCCTTGCTCGAGTACCTCGGCCTCGAGCTCGACAAGAACTACTTCATCCCTGACGGCAACTTCCCAGGCCATGAGCCGAACCCGATGCTTCCCGAGAACCGCGCCTTCATCATGGAGCGCGTCGTGGAAACAGGGGCCGACATTGGAATAGCTTGGGACGGCGACGCCGACCGCTGCTTCTTCATCGATGACAAGGGTGAGTTTGTGGCAGGCGACTTCTTGACGACGCTGCTTGCCGAGAGTCTTCTGACGAAGCACCCCGGCGCGACGATTCTTTACGACGTGCGAGCTTCGCGCGCAGTGGCCGACACGGTAGAGCGGCTCGGCGGCACGGCTCTTGAGAATCGCGTTGGACACGCCTTCTTCAAGACGCGGATGCGCGAAGAGGACGCAATCTTTGGCGGCGAGGTATCCGGTCATTACTACTTCCGCGATTTTTACTGCGCCGACTCGGGCACGATCCCGGCGTTGCTGATGCTGGAGATTCTCTCGCTCGCCGAGAGGCCGCTAAGCGCGATGCTCTCCGAGCTGAAGGCCAAGTACTTCATATCCGGTGAGATCAACTCAGAGGTTGACGACGCTCAGGCAAAGCTTGAAGAGATCGTCGTTACCTACGAAGCGCAGGGCGCAAAGATCGGACGGCTCGATGGCGTTAGCGTCGACTTTGATGATTGGCACTTCAACGTCCGTGCCTCCAACACTGAGCCGCTTCTGCGCCTCTGCCTCGAGTCGCTTGTTTCCGTCGAGGACATGGAAGCGCGCCGCGATGAGGTGCTCGGGCTGATCCGCACGTGAGCGCGCTCTGGGACCAGCAGTCGGCCGAGGCAGCCAAGGCACGAGAGCGCGGCATTCACGCGATTCCCTTGCCGACGCCGTTCGGCATTGGTCCGATCAATACCTATCTGCTCGACGACGATCCGCTGACGCTGATCGACACCGGCCCGAACTCGGGGCTCGCTCTTGACGCGCTCGAATCGGAGCTGGGCAAACTCGACAAGAGGATTGAAGATCTAGAGCTAATCGTGGTGAGCCATCAGCACATGGATCATCTTGGCCTGACCGAGATCCTCGCTCGCCGCTCAGGCGCCCCGGTCGCTGCGCTCGCATCGCTGGTTCCCTGCCTGGCCCAGTACGACGATTGGATGGAGGCCGACGACCGCTTTGCGGCCGCCGTGATGCTGCGCCACGGCATCCCTGAAGAGACCTGTCTCGCGCTGCGGAGCGTTTCGCGCTCCTTCCGCGGCTGGGGCGCCCCCACAACAGTCACGCAACCCTTGGCCGAGGGCGACGAGCTGAGCTTCCGTGACCGCACACTTACGGTTCACCACCGACCCGGCCATTCGCCGTCAGACACGATCTTCTTCGACGCGGAAAACAAAACACTGCTTGCCGCCGATCACCTGATCGCGAGCGTCTCTTCAAACCCGCTGATTGCACGCCCGCTTGAGGCGCCGCTGGAGCAAGCGGAGGATGCGGCGCAACTGGCGCGGCCCAAGTCGCTGATGATCTATCTCGATTCGCTGGCGAAGACACGAGGTATGGGCCCGATCGATTTGATCCTTCCGGGCCACGGGCCCGGCTTCACCGACCATGTCGAACTGATCGACGAGCGCTTCAGATTGCACGAGCGGCGAGCAAACAAGCTCTACGACCTGATTGTCGAGCGGCCACGCAGCGGCTACGAACTGGCTCAAGCGCTCTGGGGTAACGTCGCGGTAACGCAGGCCTACTTGACTCTCTCGGAGGCACTTGGGCACGTCGACGTGCTGATCAGCGAAGGCCGCGTCGCCGAGCACTTCGACGAGGATGGAATTGCCTACTTTGAGGCGATCAGCTCGCCGACGAGCTGATCGAGCTCGCGCGCGGTTCGATCCCAGCTGAAGTGAGCGGCGCGGGCTATCCCGACCGCAGCCAACTCCTTGTTGCCTATCGCGGCTTTGATCTGATCGGCTATCTCGAGCGGATCGAGCGGATCAGCGTAAAGCGCCCCGTCGCCGGCAGTCTCCGGCAGCGCGCCGGCGGCTGCGAGCACGGTCGGCACGCCGCTGGCCATCGCCTCAAGCGCCGTCAGACCGAAGCCTTCGTGGAGCGAGGGCAGCACAAAAGCGCTTGCGCCCGCGTAGAGCCCCGGGAGGAGCTGATCATCGACATAGCCGAGCGAGCGAACCGCAACGCCTGAGCCTTGCTCGCTGAACTGCGGCCGATTGCCACCCGCGACAACGAGCTCGATTCCGTCTGCGGCCAAGAGCCTGGCGGCAGGTTCCAGCGAACCGAGATTCTTGCGGGCGGTCCGACTGGCGACGCAGAGCACGTATGGCGACTCCAGCGACAGCATTGCGCGGGCATCGCTTGCATCCGCAGCCGGCGAGAAACGCTGATCGACGCCGCCGGCGATGACGTGAACTTTCGAACCCGGGACACCAAGAAGCTCTATCAATTCAGCCTTCGAGAACTCGCTGCCGGTGACAATCGCTTCAGCGCGGCGGGCGACTTGTGGAAGAAGGTGGCGCTGATAGCCGGCGTAGAGGTTCGAATACCAGGACGGATCGCGCAGGGCTGCGGCGTCGAAGATGTGTACAAGGTTGCGCGGGAAGGCTAAAGGCGCGAGGTTCGCCGGGTTGATCAGCAGCGGCGCCCGTACTCGGCGGGCCTCAAGCGGAAGCGCGACCTGCTCCCAGAGCTGCCCCGCGCGGTGCGTCATCGCCGCCGGCGGCCGCACAAGGCGGTAGTCGCGCGTGCCCAGCCCGGGAAGCCGCGTCGCCAGCTCGCGAGCCCAGCGCTCGACTCCACCCAGCTCAGGGCGGGACGACGCACGACAGTTGATCAGAACGGGGGCTATCGAGCCAGTTTATGCGGCGGCGGCGCGTGCATCGCGCACGCTCTGAAGAAACAGCTCGTGGACACGATCATCATCACCCAGCTCTGGATGGAACGAGACGACAAGTACGGCGCCTTCGCGCGCAGCTACGCCGTGACCTTCTACTTCAGCAAGGATTTCGACGCTTGGCCCGTGCTCGGCGATCCAAGGAGCGCGTATGAAAACCGCCTTTACAGGGCCGCCATCTACTCCGATCTCGAGCGGTGCTTCGAAGCTGCGGACCTGACGGCCGAAGGCGTTGCGCTCGGCGCGGATGTCGATAATCCCTAGGTGCTCGCGGTCGAGCATGATCAATCCGGCGCAGGTGCCGAAGATTGGTTTGCCGGAAGCGTGGAAAGCTCGGAGCGGGTCAGCGAGGCGCTCGCGCTCAATTCCAAGAGTGATTGTCGTCGACTCTCCACCGGGAAGCACGAGGCCGTCGAGACCATCGAGGTCGGCGGGGACGCGCACTTCGCGAACCCGCGCGCCGAGTCTCGAGAGAACCAACCCGTGCGCTTCAAAGTCGCCCTGAAGTGCCAACACCCCCACGGTGATCTGGTCGCCGGCCGCGCCCGACGGCGGCATCTTGTTCACCAGCCGCGGTTGCTGAGCAGCTCGGACTCTTCGAGCTTTCGCGACTCGATCGAGTCCATCGCCGCACCGAGCCCTTCTGAGGCGCGCAGGACGCGCTCAGGAACCTCGTAGTGCGTCGTCGCCTCAACAATCGCGGCGGCCCGTGCCTCAGGGTCGGCGCTCTTGAAGATTCCCGATCCGACAAAGACCCCTTCGGCGCCGAGCTGCATTACCAGGGACGCATCGGCCGGCGTTGCTATCCCTCCGGCGCAGAACATCACTACCGGCAGGCGGCCGCTGGCGGCAACGGCGCGAACCAGCTCGAGCGGCGCGGCGTGATCCTTTGCCGCGGTCGCAATCTCAGCTTCGCTGAGTCCACCAAGCCGCTTGATTTCTCCGTTGATGGTGCGCAAGTGGCGGACGGCTTCGACGATGTCGCCGGTGCCGGCCTCGCCCTTGGAGCGGATCATTGCCGCGCCCTCACCGATCCGGCGCAGGGCCTCACCGAGGTTCGTTGCACCGCATACAAACGGAACCTTGAATGGCCATTTGTCGATGTGGTTGGCTTCGTCGGCGGGCGTGAGAACCTCGGACTCGTCGATGTAATCGACCTCCAACGCTTCAAGCACCTGAGCTTCTGCGAAGTGTCCGATCCGGGCCTTCGCCATTACCGGAATCGTCACGGCTTCTTGGATCGACTGGATCATCTCGGGGTCGGACATCCGCGCCACGCCGCCGTCACGGCGGATGTCGGATGGGACGCGCTCGAGCGCCATTACGGCGCAGGCTCCTGCAGCCTCGGCGATCCGAGCCTGCTCCTGATCGATCACATCCATGATCACGCCGCCCTTGAGCATTTCTGCAAGGCCGGCTTTTACTTTGAACGTTGCTTCGTCGCGCATTGTGCTCAGTCTACGGCCCAAAGGCGGCCAAAGACTACGCGGCAGCAATTTTGCGCGCGCCTACTTGAGACGGAACGCTTTGATGCGATCGGCGTAGCGCTCGGTGTCACGGCTGTAGACACCGTAAGCCAAAGCTTGAATCACGCTCAGCAGAGCCACGTGCGAGCGAACGTACGCCGGCGAATTCGACGAGTAGTAGAGCTGAACCTGAGCCAGCTTGGCTACCTCGGAGAGCGTTGCGTCGGTGATCGCAAGAGTACTGCCGCCACGATGGCGAGCCAGCTTCATCCCGCGCAGCACGAGAGGGTGTGGCCGTCCGGCGGCTAGCCCGATTACGAGCGAGTTCTCGTCTATCCGACCGAGCCGGCCAAGCGCTTCCTGAGATGGACTGGCGACGGTCTCAGCCTCGATGTCGAGCAGCATCAGGAGATGTCGCAGATACGAAGCGAAGAAAGCCATCTGGTCGGTTCCAACGACGAGCACGCGCGAAGAGGTGGCGATCGACTCGATCGCAGCTTCGACATCGCGGCGAGAAACTTTGCGCGCCGTCTCCTCAACGTTGAGGTGATCGGCGACCAGCGCCGTCTCAAATTCGTTCTGATCAAGCGCGAAGAGTGGCTCGGAGCCGGAACCCCCACCCTCCTGGCCGCTGGCAACACGGCGTCGGTATTCCTCGCGGGCCGCAACCTGGAGCTCAGGGAAGCCCTCGAAGCCAAGCGCCTGCGAGAAGCGCACAACCGTCGAGCTTGAGGTGTTCGCTCGCCTCGCGAGCTCCTCAGCGGTCTGGAACGCGACTTCGTCGAGATGATCGACGATGTACTGAGCAACGTCCTTTTGGGAGCGCGAGAACTCATCGAAGCGAGCCTCGATGTAGGTGGACAGGGCCTGATGGCCGCTGCCCTCGCGCCGCGTGGTCGTGGAAGTACTTCCGGTTGTCTTCATAGGCCTGCTCTGTTTCGACGTCGGACACAACTGTTCCTCCCCAATTGATTCGAGAGGTAGGATCAATCTGTGAGCGAGACAAGCGAAAACGAACAAATGAAGCGAATTGAGATGGACGGCGCTTCGATCGAAGCGATGATCCGCAGCGCTGCGATCAATGATCTGCGCAGCGACAGCACAGAGCTTGAGCGGCGCCACGCACTGAGCCGTGGCGCGACTGCGCTTGACGCCCTGTGCGGTCTAAGCGACCGTCAGGGAACGGGCGCGGTTTGGGATGTGCTCTCCGAGCTCGACCGCGCGCAGCTGCTCGGGTTCGCGACCTTCGCGATCAGTGAGATGGCCGAACACACCGAGTACCACTGGGCCGACCGCCCGGACGACTAGCTCCGCCGCGCCAGAAGCAGGCTTACTGACCAACTGGTCAGTTACAATGTCGGCATGACAACTACTGAGCAGGTTCCTGACGCAGAAGTAAGCCCTGAAGCCGCGGTTCCCTTCAATCTCGCTCTCTCTGACGAGCAGAAGGAAATCCGCGACTGGGCCCACGGCTTCGCCGCCGACGTAATCCGTCCCGCCGGCGAAGAGTGGGATGAGCGCGAGGAGACCCCGTGGCCGATCATTCATGAGGCAGCGAAGATTGGCCTCTACGGATTTGAGGGCACGGCTCAGTTCTTCAGCGACCCGACCGGCTTGTTGCTCCCGATCGTCAACGAGGAGCTCTTCTGGGGCGATGCTGGGATCGGAATGGCAATCTTCGGCACGACGCTGGCCGTCGCATCGATCTTCGGCCAGGGAACGAACGAACAGATCGGCGAGTGGAT
>CAJBIG010000107.1 GCA_903953065.1 uncultured Solirubrobacterales bacterium | reverse complement strand
CTCAGAGACGCCGTCCTCGCACCCGAACGCCCGTTTCGCCTGCCCGGCGGAGCAGGATCCGGCGATCGCTGCCGAGTGGGAAGACCCAGCCGGCGTGCCGATCGACGCCTTCCTCTTCGGCGGCCGCCGCGCAACGGTGGTGCCGCTGGTTCGTGAAGCTTTCGACTGGAACCACGGCGTCTTCCTTGGCGCGACGATGAGCTCCGAGATGACCGCCGCTGCCGCAGGCACCGTTGGCCAGCTCCGCTTTGACCCGATGGCGATGCTGCCGTTCTGCGGCTACAACGTCGGCGACTACTTCGCCCACTGGCTGAAGCTTGGCGCAGAGGCCGACGCCGACAAGCTGCCGAAGATTTTCTACGTCAACTGGTTCCGCAAGGCCGACGACGGCCACTTCATGTGGCCCGGCTTTGGCGAGAACAGCCGCGTGCTCGAGTGGGTCTTCCGTCGCTGCGACGGTGACGCCGAAGCGATTGAAACGCCGATCGGCCTTGTGCCGGCGCCGGGCTCACTCAACGTTGACGGCCTCGACATCGATGACGCCGACCTTGAAGCGCTCCTGACCGTTGACGAGGCCGCAGTTGCAGCCGAGATCGACCAGGTTCGCGGCCACCTCGACAGCGTTGGCGATTCACTGCCAGGCACGCTGCGCGATGAGCTAGCTGCGCTCGAGCAGCGGCTCGCCGGCTGAGCCTGCAGCGCGAGAAAGCTTTAGTGGCGGTGCTGGTCGCCGGTCGCCGGCGGCCTTGATTCCTCTGCAAGCGAGGAGATCGCCAGCGAACCACGAGTAGCGCCTGTGAGCACCTCGGTGGCCTCTTCCATCGAGCGCGCGTAGAGCTCTACAAGCAGATGGATTGTGATCGAATCGTCGTCGTGCTTGTGGTACCGCACATGAGTGAAGAACTCGCGCGTGCCGTTGTCGCCGAATGCGGCGTAGGAGAGCGCGTCGCCGGCGTCCGGCCCTGAGCAGCTCTCAACGTCGCCGGCGCTGACGGTGACGGCGCAGGAGGCAACCCACGGCGTGCCGGTGACCATCCGCTCCCAGCGGTCCTCAATCGGTTCAACGCGGCCGTCGCGGAAGGCGAGGTGGGGCTGGTCGTGCATGCACTCAAGGCACTGGACGACGGCCTCTTGGAGCTCATCGATTACTTCGGCACGCTCGCCGCTGCGCGGGTCGATCTTGTGGATGCCCTCGTAGTGGACCTGAATTTCAAGGTCGGTGGACCAGCAGCGGTAGCAGCGCAGCCAGGCATTTGTTTCAACGGCAGGTTCCACGAGAGGCCATTCTATGCGGCTAGGCTCGCGACGTGAGCGAGAAGCGGATAGAGGGCGTCGTGGCGGCGGTGCTGGCCGGAGGCAGCGGCAGCCGGATCGGAGGCGCAAAGGCGACCGCGCAGCTCGATGGCCGTGCGCTGATCAGCTACCCGCTTGAGGCTGCGCTGGGCGCCGTGGAGCAGGTCGTCGTCGTCGCCAAGAGCGGCGTCGCGCTGCCCGAGGAGCTTGGCTTCGGTGTCGAGCTGTGGACCGAACCGGACGAGCCTCGCCACCCTGTGATCGGCGTAGTCGAGGCGCTGCGCAGGGCGGAGGGGAGGGCGGTGCTGATAATCGCCTGCGACCTGCCGCTACTTACGAGCGAAACCGTTGCGCTCGTTGCGAGCGCCGACGCCGAGGGAAGCGTCGCCGTTCTGGCCAGCGCCGCAGGGCGGCCACAACCGCTGCTGGCGCGCTACGAGCCGGCCGCGCTGGCGCCGCTTGAGGAGTTCGACACCGACGGCCCAATGACCGAGCAGGTGATGGCACTGATGCCAACGCTCGTTGACGTGCCGCCGGAGGTCAGCTTCAACGTCAACGACCTCGAGCAGCTAAAAGAGGTCAGCCGCCGATTGCGCTCATCGTCCGAGCAGGCTGAATGAAGCCCGGCTCGCCGACGTGGTGCTTCAGTTCTTTGCGCCAAACAGCGTCGCGGACAATCTGAATCAGCTCATCGTCGCTGGCGCCCGAGCGCAGCGGCTCGCGCAGGTCGGTTTCGTTGAGCGAGAACAGGCACGTGCGCAGCTTTCCCTCGGCGGTCAGACGGATTCGGTTGCAGTCGGAGCAGAACGGCTCGCTGACCGGGTTGATCAGACCAATCTTTCCTTTGCCGTCGGCGAAGTTGTAGACCTTCGCGGTGGCGCTCGGCTCGCGTGTCTGCTCTTCTAGCGGGTGGATTGCGTTGATCGCGGCGAGGATCTCAGCGCCGCTCAAGACCTTCTCCGGCTCCCAAGCATGGTCGGCGTCAAGCGGCATGAACTCGATGAAGCGAACCTCGAACGGAAACTCGCGCGCAAACTCGACGAAAGCCGGAATCTCATCCTCTGTAAAGCCGCGGATCGCGACGGCGTTGATCTTGATCGGATGGGCCTCGGGGAAGGCGGCCAACGCGTGGAGCCCCTCCATTACCTGAGGAAGCGCGTCGCGGCGCGTGAGCTCATAGAACTTGTCCTGCTGGAGCGAGTCGATCGAAATGTTGAAGCGGTTTACGCCGGCTGTGACGAGTTCCGCTGCGTCGCGGCCGAGCAGGAAGCCGTTGGTAGTGACAGAGAGGTCCTCGACGCCGGGCAGCGCGGCGAGCATTCCAGCAAGCTTCGGGAAATCCTTACGCACCAGCGGCTCGCCGCCGGTGAGGCGCACGTCGCCAACGCCGACGGAAGCCAAGAGGCCGACCACACGGGTGATCTCCTCGAAGTCCAGCACCGATGAGCGCTCAAGCCACTTGAGCCCCTCGGCCGGCATGCAGTACTGGCAGCGGAAATTACAGCGGTCGGTAACCGAGATCCGAACGTCGCCGATGCTGCGGCCGTGGCCGTCAACTAGTTGCTCGCGCTCCACGCTGGGGAGGATAACCGGCTTGCCGCCGGTTGCCCGGTGGCTCACTGCGCTGCGTCTGCGCGCGCCTGCAGGGCTTCGTAAAGCGAGGCGAAGTCAACTTCGCCGAAGCCTTCGCTTGACGCCTCGGCCATCAGCTCGCGGGTCTGCGCGGCGTAATCGAACGGCGTTCCTTCCGCTTCGGCAAGTTTGAGCGCGAAGTCAACGTCCTTGATCATGTGATCGAGGCGGAAGAGCGTGTCGTACTGGCGCTCGATTATCGGCTGCAGTTTGAGCTGAGCCATCCGTGAATCCGCGGCTCCACCGTCGATCACTTCGGTGAGGGCGGCGAGGTCAACGCCGGCGCCGCGGGCGACTACCAGCGCCTGCGCCAGAACCGCTGCGTTGCTGGCGGCGATCGCATTCGTGATCACCTTGATCGTCTGCCCTTGCCCGAGCGCGCCGCAGTGAACCGTCTTGGCGCCAAGCACGTCGAAGATTGGATCGGCGCGCTGAAGGTCGGCTGCGCTGCCGCCGGCCATGATTGTCAGCG
>CAJBIG010000106.1 GCA_903953065.1 uncultured Solirubrobacterales bacterium | reverse complement strand
CGCCTCGACGCGGTCTGCTTTTCAATTGTCGCCGGCTATTACGTCTGGACCGCGCTGCTCTAGCGCCTGACGCCGATGCGCAGACTCGTAATTCTTGGCTCAACCGGTTCGATCGGCACTCAGGCGCTCGAACTCCTCGCCGCCGCAGACGACCTTGAACTGGTCGCGCTATCCGCCGACCGTCGCTGGGAAGAGCTGATTGCGCAGGCCAGTCGGCATGGCGTCCGCCGAGTTGCGATAGCCGACGAGGAGAGTGCTGAGCAAGCTCGCGCGAGCTGGGACGGTGAGGTTCTGAGCGGCCCCGAGGCGCTCGCCCAGCTGATCCTTGGCGCCGAGCCTGATCTGGTGCTAAACGCGATCGTCGGCTCAGCCGGCCTCGCCGCCACCGTAATCACACTCACCGAAGGAATCGACCTCGCGCTGGCCAACAAGGAGTCGCTGGTTGTTGGCGGCGAGCTCGTGATCGAACTGGCCGCTGCTACCGGCGCCCGCTTGCTCCCCGTTGATTCGGAGCACTCCGCCCTCTACCAGCTGATCGGCAGCGAAAAGGGCCAGTCGCCAGGAACGATTGAACGGCTCACCTTGACTGCTTCAGGTGGCCCGTTCCGTGGCCGCAGCCGCGCCGAGCTCGAATCGGTCACCGTCGAAGAGGCGCTCGACCATCCGACGTGGAAGATGGGCGGGAAGATCTCAATCGACTCGGCGACACTGATGAACAAAGGGCTGGAAGTGATTGAAGCCCATCAGCTGTTCGGTACCTCCTACGACGATGTGGAGGTAGTAATTCACCCTCAGTCGGTGGTTCACGCGATGATCTCGCTCTCGGACGGGTCATCGTTGGCGCACCTCGGATACCCCGACATGAAGGTCCCGATCGCGTACGCGCTGCACTGGCCACAGCGCGCGAAACTCGAGCTGCCGCAGCTCAACCTTGAGCAGCTTGGTTCATTGGAGTTTGAGGCGGTCGACAACGATGCCTTCCCATGCCTGGGCTTGGCGCTTGCTGCTGGACGGGCAGGTGGCACGGCACCGTGTGTGCTGAACGCCGCGAATGAGGTTGCCGTGGCCGCATTCTTGGACCGCCGCTGCAGCTTCCTCCAGATCGCCGAAGTGATCGAGGCAACTCTCGCCGCCGCCGAGATCGAGCAGAGCTATTCATTTGCGACTTTGATCGAAGCCGATCGCGCTGCGCGCGGCGCGGCAGCCGCGCACTTAACAGCGCTCGCGTAGTTAGCGACTCCTACACTTCCAGAGATGAGTTATCTGCTCGCCTTCGCTGGCTTCTCAGCTCTCGTAATGATTCACGAGCTAGGCCACTTCTGGGCTGCGAAGAAGGTTGGGATGCGGGTCGAGCGCTTCTCGCTCTTCTTTCCGCCGCACATTTGGAAGAAAACTAAAGGCGAAACTGAGTACTGCATCGGATTGATTCCGCTCGGCGGCTACGTACGGATCATGGGCATGAACCCGAACGAGGAGATCCCGCCGGAGTTGCAAGAGCGTTCGTACTCCCGGATGGCGGTCAACAAGCGAATCTTCGTCATTGCTGCTGGACCACTGATGAACGTGCTCGTGGCGTTCGTGATCTTTTTCGGACTTTTCGTAGTCATTGGCTTGAGCTCAGCGTCGAGCACGATCGATCAAACCGAGCCGGGTTCTCCAGCAGCAACTGCCCTGAAGTCGGGCGACAAGCTGATCTCCGTTGACGGTCAGAAGGGGGATGTCGCCGCGCTTGGGGCCGCCATTTCGAAGCATCGCTGCCCCGGAGCTCAGACGGAAGGGTGCGCGGCAGCAACCCCTGTTCGCGTGATTGTGGAGAGGGGAGGGGCAACTCAGGCCCTGCTGCTGACGCCTCGCTACGACGCCGCAGCAAAGAAGACGAGGCTTGGTTTCAACTTCGCGATTGAGCGCGAAACCTTGGGACCGGTCGCCGCGGCTTCGCGCAGCGCCACCGAGATGTGGCGCGTCACGACGCTGACGATGAGCGCACTCTCGAGGCTCGCCTATGACCCGCAGGCGCGAAAGGAGATCTCCGGGGTAGTGGGCAGTTATGAGGTAACACGCCAATCCTTTGAATTCGACGTCGCCCAGGCTCTCAGTGTTCTCGCAATCATCTCGCTCTCACTTGCGTTGATCAATCTGTTCCCGTTCCTTCCGCTCGACGGCGGCCACATATTCTGGGCGATTGCCGAGAAGCTGCGCGGTCGCCCAATTGCGTATTCGGTGATGGAGCGCGCCAGCGCCGTCGGCTTCGTCCTGATCTTGATTCTTTTCGCCGTCGGCCTGACAAATGACATCTCCAGACTTCAAGGCGAGGGCTTTGGCCTGCGCTAATAGCCAGAGCTAGCCGGAATAGGTAGTTTTTTTGAAGGCCAACCAACTGCAAGGAGACCGCGATGACGAGCGAGGTAGTGGAGTACGCCGCAATGGAAGCGCCTACGTTGGCGGCAGCTTTGCGCATCACAGCCGCCGAGAACGGCGACGAAACATGGGTTAAGAATCGCGACGGGTCGGTCCTAATTACGTGGCGCGAAGGGCTGGAGCGCGCCGACCGAATCGCAGGGGGCCTCCGTGGATTGGGCATCTCGAAGGGCGACACGGTCGCGCTGATGCTCGTCAACCGGCCGGAATTTCACATCATCGACTTCGGTGTGATGATCGCGGGCGGCACACCATTTTCCGTCTACCAGACATACAGCGCCGATCAGATCGACTATCTACTTGAGGACTCGGCAAGCAAGGTGATTGTTACTGAACCGACATATCTGGAAACGGTTCAGGCCGCCTGCGCAAAGCTCGATCAGCCGCCCAAGATCGTCCTCGTGGACGGCCCGCCATCGGGAGTCGAAGGGACGATCAGCCTCGCCGAACTCGAAGAGAGCGATCCCGACTTCGACGGCGCTGCTGCAACCGACGAGATAGATCCCGACGACGTCCTCACATTGATCTATACGAGCGGGACAACCGGGCCGCCAAAAGGCGTTCAATTGACCCACCACAACCTGATGTCGACAGTCCGCAGCACCTCAGAAATCGTCAACTTTCCCCGCCGGTCTCGGGTGATTAGCTGGCTTCCTTCGGCTCATATCGCCGAACGCGCCGCGCACCACTACATCCCCGCCGTGATGGGATTCGAAATCACCTCGGTGCCCGACCACAAGCTTCTGATGGAGGTACTGCCCGAGGTCCGCCCCAACTGGTTCTTTGCCGTGCCGCGAATTTGGGAGAAGCTGCGCGGCGGACTTCAAGCGATGGTCGCTGGCCAGCCCGACGAACAGCGCGAACCGTTGGAGGCGGCTCTGAACGCAGCCATTGAAAAGGTGCGGCTGGAACAGGCCGGCGAAGAGGTTCCAGCCGAAATGGCCGCAACCGTCGCAGAGGCCGATGAGAAGTACTTCGCTGCGCTAAGGGTCATGCTCGGGCTCGATCAAGTCGTCACGATCAACGTCGGTGCCGCGCCGACGCCCGTTGAAGTTCTGGAGTTCTTCCACGCAATCGGCCTGCCTCTAGCCGAGCTATGGGGAATGTCAGAGACTTGCGGCGGCGGAACCGTGAACCCGCCGGGCAAGATCCGGATCGGCACAGTGGGCCCCGCCGTGCCGGGCGTCGAGCTGAAGCTCGCAGAAGACGGTGAGGTGATGATCCGCGGCGACCTGATCATGCTCGGATATCGCAACATGCCCGCCGAAACGGCGGCCACGATCGATGCCGACGGCTGGCTTGCGACCGGCGATATCGGTCAGTTTGACGCCGCGATGTACCTCAAGATCGTTGACCGCAAGAAGGAAATCATCATCAACGCAGCGGGAAAGAACATGTCGCCTGCGAATATCGAGGCGCAGATCAAGACCGCATCGCCGCTGATCGATCAGGTTTGCTGCATCGGCGACGGGCGCCCTTACAACACCGCGCTCATCTCGCTCGATGCCGACTTCGCGCCGCAGTGGGCCGCGCGCGAAGGAATTGAAGACGCATCGATCGCTTCGCTCTCCCAGAACGCCGACTTGCTGAAGTTGGTTCAGGAAGCTGTCGACGAGGGCAACTCGCACCTCGCGCGGGTCGAGCAGATAAAGAAGTTCAAGCTGCTTGGCACCGAGTGGGAACCAGGTGGTGACGAACTAACACCAACGATGAAGCTCAAGCGCAAGCCGATCGCGGCGAAGTATGCGGACGAGATCGAGGCGCTCTACGCGCCCGCGACGTGAGCTCTTGTTAGCTGCGTTGGCGAGGTGACGCCGAGCAGGGCGAGCGTAATCTCGAGTTCGCGGCGAAGTATCTCGAGCACCCGTTCTGCCCCCGCGGCGCCGCCGACCGTCAGGCCCCAGAGCGCCGGCCGCCCGACGAGAACGGCGCTGGCGCCCAGAGCCAGAGCGCCGCAGACGTCGCTGCCGCGTCGGATGCCGCCGTCGACCAGCACCTCAACGCGTCCTGACACCGCTTCAACGACCTCGCCGAGAACGTCAGCTGTTGGTGCAACATTGTCGAGCTGACGGCCACCGTGGTTTGAAACGATGATGCCCGACACCCCGTGGTCGCAAGCAAGGCGGGCGTCCTCGCCACACTGGATTCCCTTCACGAGCACGGGCAGAGGTGCGCTCGCGATGAACGCCTCGAGTTTGGCCCAAGTCAGCGTCGGATCGACCATTGAGAAGAACTCTTCGACTGTCAGCCCGGCGGAGCGCCCGAGCGCGGCGGTTACGCCTGGCATATCGATGTGGTCCGGCACGACGAAGCCACTCCGCGGGTCGCGTTCGCGAAGGCCGGCGTACGGCGCGTCGACGGTGACGACGATTGCCGTTGCTCCGGCCTCTACCGCCTGATCGACGAGCGCGTTGCTAACCGACCGGTCGCGGCAAAGATAGAGCTGCAACCAGCGCCGCCCGCCCGGTGCGGCTGCAGCAATCTCGGCCAAGCTGGAGCTGGCCAGCGTCGAGCAGACCATCAAGGTGCCCGCTGCCTGAGCTGCCTTCGCCATCGCGGGTTCGCCGTCATCGTGAGCCATCCGCTGGAGCGCGGTCGGCGCGACGAGGATCGGCATCGACAGCTGCTCGCCGAGCACCGTGACCGCTGTCGACATATCGCCCACGTCGACGCAAACGCGTGGTCTTAGCGTGACCCTGCTCCAGGCCTCGGCGTTCGCTCGCAGCGTGTTCTCGTCACCGGCGCCACCATTGAAGTAGCCGGCCGGGCCATCGGCCAGAAGCTCGCTTGCCAGCCGTTCGTAGTCGGTTACGTTGATTGGCTCGGGGGAGGCGCTCATTGCAGTGCTGAGAGTATCTCCAAGTCCTTCTTCAGCCCTCCTTCGTACACTCTCTGCGTGGCTTCTGAGCGACAGATCAACGTTGGGGGCGTCCTGATCGGCGGTGGCGCGCCGGTGGCCGTCCAGACGATGACCAAGACCGAGACCGCCAACGTCGAAGCGACGCTGGCACAGATTCTTCGGTGCGCCGATGCCGGCGCCGATCTGATCCGTTGCGCGGTGCCGCGCGAAGCCGACGCCGAAGCACTGAAGACGCTGGTGGCCCAGTCACCGATACCGATCATCGCCGACATCCACTTCAATCACACGTTGGCGCTGAAGGCGATCGCCAGCGGCGCCGCATGCGTGCGCCTGAACCCCGGCAACATCGGCGGGCCAGAGAAGGTCGCAGAGGTCGTTGCTGCCGCTGCAGCGGCCGGCGTGCCGCTGCGGATCGGCGTCAACTCGGGTTCGCTGCCGAAACACTTGATGGAGCTCGAGTTCAGCGACCCGGTTGAGGCCCTCGTAACGGCCGCGGTCGAGTTCGTCGAGCTGATGGAAAAGCTTCAGTTCACAGATTTCAAGATCTCGATGAAGTCGACCAGCGTGCCGAACACGATCGCATCCAACCGCAGACTTTCGGAGCGGATTCCGTACCCAATTCATCTCGGCGTAACCGAAGCCGGTACGCGCTGGACGGGGTCGCTGAAGTCCGCCGTTGGCCTTGGCACGCTGCTGGCCGACAATATTGGCGACACGATCCGTATCTCTCTTTCGACATTCCATGCCGAAGAGGAGGTCAAGGTCGGTTGGGAGATCCTCAAGGCTCTGAAGCTTCGCGAACGCGGCCCGGTACTTATCGCGTGCCCCACCTGCGGGCGGCTGCAGTTCGACATGGATTCGGTCGTGATCGAAGTTGAGGAGCGGCTCGCTGCCTACCCCGACGCAATCGAGGTGTCCGTGCTCGGCTGCGCCGTCAACGGAATCGGCGAGGCTCGGCACGCCGACTTCGGTATCACCGGCGCCAAGGACGCAGGGATGATCTTCTCGAAGGGTGAGCCATTGAAGAAGGTGCCGACAGAGCGCCTCGTTGACGAGCTCTTCGCCGAAATCGATCGCTATTACGATTCCGGCAAGACCGTAGTCCGCGACGAGGCGGCCGCCGCTGAAGCAGCGGAATGGCTTGCCGAGAACGAAGACGCTGAAGCGATGACGCCAGAGCGCTTGGCGGCGATGGAAGCCGAAGCCAGCGAGAAGGCCGGCGGTGGCGACGACGTTCTGGAAGCGGCCGGCATTACGCCCAAGAAGTTGATAGACGAAGAAGCCTCACCGTCTGCCGGTCGCCGTTTCACGCGCAGCTGATAACTGCTCAGCGCGGTCGAACGGAGATTGAATCGGAGTAGCGCCGCTTCTTGGATCCGGATGACGGCGTCCACCAGTAGCGAAACTTTGCCGTCGTTGAGAGCGGCAGCCGTGACCTGAAGTAACCCTGGCCGTCCGTCTCGACGGAGGCCACCTGCCGGTAGCGGTTGCGACCGATACGGCGCTCGATGGCGACCGTATGCGCGCCTCCAGGGCGAACCTGACCCCATAGGCTTGCCGCGCGGCTGCCAACGAGCGAGATGGCCCAGAACGGATTCGGAAAACTCGAAGCGGCAGGTTTGGCGATGCCGTCAAACCCGTACAGGCCGCTCTGCCCCCCGGAGTAGGCATCGACCCCTTGGCCTGAATCGCGGACCGGCTGATCGCGCCAGAGGTACTGGCCAAGCAGCTTGACGCGCGGCTGGCCGTAGACGATCTTTGCGCCCTCTTGGAGCCATTTGTCCTGGCTCTGAAGGCTGACGCCACTAAAGACGTCGGGAGGGTTCGTCTGGTAGCCCCATTCGCTGAAATAAAGGTCAATGGGAGCGCTCGCATCGGCAGCGTTGACGATGCCGCCGCTGAGCTGCATCTGGTCCAAAACACGCGTGAGCCGCGGCGTGTCGTTGATCCCGGCCTCCGCCGTGTTGCGAAGGTGTTTGCTCGGAGCGCCGCCCCGCTGATCGGGGTGGTACGCCAATCCGTCGACAGAGGCAGGCTCGAACTCGTCGCATGTCGGCGCGTTTCGATCGGCTACTCCATCGGAGTCAACGCAGCCAAAGGCCCGCAGCCAAGCGACCGGTGTGAGCGGGTCATCCGAGTCTTCCGGCGCGCTCCGACCACGCGCCGCGAGCGCGCCGGCAAGCACTTCGCTACCTCCGTCGGCGCCGCGTATGGCGTTTGCCGCACTGTTGAAGATTGCCCGATAGATCTGCGGCGACCGTGGCGCGCAGGCGCCCCTTGTGCAGTACCACTGCGGCCGCAGGTTAGCGGCATCGTTTGGCTCGTACCAGACGATGTAGCGGCCGACCCGCGCGCCGTAACGGAGCGCGACCGCTCTGGCGAAGGCAGCAAACATCACCGGGTCCGGGCGGTAGCGCGCGCTGCCGCGTTCTGGGTCTGTGCTGGTCCAAAGCGGGCCTGGACCGGTGATCGTGAGCAGTGGCTCGAGCTTGTTGGCTCGAAGGACATTGATGACGCGGTCAAGATTGGCCCAGTTATATAGCGGCGAGGAAGGGTCTCCGCCGTCGAAACCCGCGGGTGGCGCCTTCGAGTCCTTCTCGGGCGCGATCTCGCGCCAGTCGGCGGTGACGCTTGCCAGATCGACTCCGGCGGCGCGCCAACGGGGCGCGAACGCTTCCAACAGTCCAGCCGTCGGACCGGTCGCAACGGGGTCGGAGATGCCGACCATCGCGCGCGGTTTGACGGCGGCGGACGCAGGCGCGGCCAATACCGCGCAGAGAGCCGCGGCGGCGACGAGAACGGCGCTGCGTTGAATCCAAGCCGACGGGATCTGAGCCCAGCGAGCCATCGTTACCTGCGACGTGGCGTGACCGTCCGTACCTCGGAGCTCTGCGCCGGGCTGCCGTAGACGAACCGGAACGACCGTGTGCCGGCGATTGATGCTTTGAAAGAGAAATAACCGTCGGCGTTCGGCGACACGGTCTTCAGATCCTTGAACGATGCTGAGTTGCCAGATCGAACCTGAACCGTGACGCTCTTAGTCGCCGCAGCGGTCGCTTGTTTAGCCAAGCTTCCCTGGGGAGGGCGTACCTGACCCCAGACGGTGGCGCTCTTTGACCCCTTCGGCAGGTCGACCCAGAAGGGGTGGGGGAAGCTCCGCCCCGACGGCTTGATCTTGCCGTTCGCGTAGTACATGCCGGACTGCCAGGCCCAGCTCTTAGCCAGCGTGTAGGGCTCGTCCTGCCAGAGATAGAAAGCGAGCAGCTTGACGCGCGGGTTCTTCCACATCATGTACGAGACCTGCTGGTAGTACTCGTCCTGCTTGGCGGGCGAGAGGCCCTGAAGCTTGTCCGGCGGGTTGGTTTGAACGCCGTACTCATCAAGGAAGACGTCAAGAAGCTTACTCTTCTGAGCTGATCCGGCAGCAGCCGAGTTGAGAACCCGCCCTGTCGACTGAAGGCGGTCAAAAAGCCCCGTCAGTGTTGAGATGTTGGCCGTCGTGATGGCGTCTCCAGGCTCGCGCTGAGTTGGCG
>CAJBIG010000105.1 GCA_903953065.1 uncultured Solirubrobacterales bacterium | reverse complement strand
AGGCCGTCGGTGACTGCATCCTCGCCGTGGAAGAAGAGCGAGAAGAGCCACATCGCCGTGCGGCGCTGATCGTCGGTCATTCTCTCTTCCCAGTCGATCTTGTCCTGCGTGAAGTCGATCTCGGTGGCCGACCAGTTGCCGCGCTCCCAGCGCTCGTAGAGGTCGGTGTAGCTGATGTCGTCGGCGGCGCGGCGGGTTGCCGGGCGCGGGGCGGTAGTGGCCATCAAAAGTCTCCTCGTTAGCTGCTTTGCCTATTTGACAGTGTGTCAGGCTTCAGCATAACCGCTCCTGCTTCGGGGTCGACCGCTTTACGCCAGCTTCGGGCTCTGCCAAGGCGCCGCGAGCTTCGCTGAAAGCAGCGCAGGAAGCTCGTCAATCGGCACTCGCTCCTGCGTCAGCGAATCGCGGTCGCGGACCGTCACCGTGCGGTCCTCGATCGAGTCATGGTCGATCGTCACGCACCACGGCGTACCGATCTCATCCTGGCGGCGGTAGCGCTTGCCGATCGAGCCGCCCTCGTCGTACTCAGTCGTCATCAGTCCGCGCAGCGATTCGAACGCTTCGCGCGCCAGCTCCGGCTGACCGTCCTTCTTGACCAGTGGCAGAACTGCGACCTTGACCGGGGCGAGCCGTGGGTGGAAGCGCAGCACGGTGCGCACGTCGCCCTCGACCTCTTCCTCGTCGTAGGCGTCGACGAGGAAGGCGAGCGTTGCGCGGTCGGCGCCAGCGGCAGGTTCGATCACATGAGGCACGTACTTCTCGCCGCTGGCTTGATCGAAATATTCGAGCTTCTCGCCTGAGAACTCGGTGTGCTGCTTCAAGTCAAAGTCGCCTCGGTTGGCTATGCCCTCAAGCTCCGACCAGCCGATTGGGAAGAGGTACTCGATGTCGCTGGTGCCGCTCGAATAGTGGCTCAGCTCATCCTGCTCGTGGACGCGAAGCTGCAGGTGGTCGGGGCGTATTCCAAGACCGGTGTACCAACCGAGTCGCTCGTTGCTCCAGAACTCGAACCACTTGTCGGCCTCGTCCGGCGGAACGAAGAACTCCATCTCCATCTGTTCAAACTCGCGCGTGCGGAAGATGAAGTTGCCGGGCGTGATCTCGTTGCGGAACGACTTGCCGACCTGGGCAATTCCGAACGGCGGCTTCTTGCGCGAGAACTGCAGCACGTTCTTGAAGTTGATGAAGATGCCCTGCGCAGTCTCCGGGCGCAGATAGGCGGTCGAGCCGGAATCCTTCAGCGGGCCGACCGTCGTCTCAAACATCAAGTTGAATTCGCGCGCCTCTGTCAGTTCACAGTCGGGCCCCTCGCCAGGCGGCTTGGAAGGCTTCTTTGGGCAGGCCAGTTGGTCGAGGTGATCGGCGCGGAAGCGCTGGCCGCAGTGCTTGCAGTCGACCATCGGGTCGCTGAAACCGCCGACGTGGCCGCTCGCTTCCCAGACACGCGGGTGCTGCAAAATCGCCGAGTCGAGTGCGACCACATCATCACGCTGCTGCAGCAGCGAACGCCACCATTCGCCCTTGACGTTGGTCTTCAGCAGCACGCCGTAGTGGCCGAAGTCGTAGGTCGAGCCGAGGCCGCCGTAAATCTCTGAGGAGGGGAAGATGAAGCCGCGTCTCTTGCAGAGCGCGACGATCTTGTCCATTGTCACTGTGTCTTCGGCCATGGCCCCATGCTACGGGGGCGGCGCGTGGCAATGCTCTGAGCCGCTCCTATACTTCGGCGTCGACGCCAACTTATGAGTACAGACGCCCCGACGGGACGACCTTTGAGGTAGTTCAGAAGATGGCCGACGATGCACTCACTGTCGACCCCGAGACCGGCGTTCCGGTCGAGCGCGTATTCCACCCGGTCGCGATCCACTTCAAAGGCAAGGGCT
>CAJBIG010000104.1 GCA_903953065.1 uncultured Solirubrobacterales bacterium | reverse complement strand
GCGGCTGTTCTCGCCGACGATCATTCCTTCATAAACCTCTTCGCCTGGCTCGACGAAGAGCGTGCCGCGGTCCTGCATCGCGAAACAGGCGTGGGCGGTTACCGGGCCGGTGCGGTCGGCTACGAGCGCGCCGGTCTGGCGCGTCTTCAGCTCGCCAAACCAAGGCTCCCAGCGGTCAAATACGTGGTGGGCGATGCCGGTGCCGCGCGTTTCGGTGAGGAATTCGGTGCGGAAGCCGATCAGGCCGCGGGCCGGAACGAGGTACTCCATCCGCACCCAGCCGCTGCCGTGGTTGCCCATCTCTTCAAGCCGGCCCTTGCGCAGCGCTAGCAGTTGCGTGACAGAGCCGACGTGCTCTTCGGGAACGTCGATCGTCAGCTCTTCGACCGGCTCGCTGAGGACGCCGTCAATTTCGCGCGTTACCACCTGCGGCTGGCCGACGGTCATCTCAAAGTCCTCGCGCCGAAGCTGCTCGACGAGGATTGCCAGCGCCAGTTCGCCGCGGCCCTGAACCTCCCACGAGTCCGGGCGCTCGGTCGGCAGCACGCGCAGCGCGACGTTACCGACCATCTCGGCGTCGAGGCGGCTGAGCAGCTGGCGAGCGGTCAGCTTCGAGCCGTCCTTGCCGGCCAGCGGTGAAGTGTTGATGCCGATCGTGACACTGAGGCTCGGCTCGTCGACGGCGATCAGCTCGAGTGGGCGAGGGTCTTCGGGATCGGCGAGCGTCTCCCCGATCGTCACCTCGGCGATGCCGGCAACCGCAACAATTTCGCCCGGGCCAACCTCTTCGGCTTCGACGCGATCGAGCGCCTCGGTGATGAAAAGATCGGTCACCTTTACGTTCTCAATCGTGCCGTCGCGCTTGCACCAGGCGACCTGCTGGCCACGCTTGACGGTGCCGTCGTGGACGCGGCAGATTGCCAGGCGGCCGAGGTAGTCGGAGGCGCCGAGGTTGGTTACCTGCATCCGCAGCGGAGTCTCAGGGTCGAAGGTGGGGGGTGGGATCGTCTCGACCAGAAGATCAAGCAGCGCCTTGAGGTCCTCTCCTTGCGTTTCAGCGTCAAGCGAGGCGGTGCCGGCCTTGGCGTTGGTGTAGACGATCGGGAAGGCGATTTGATCCTCGTCGGCATCGAGGTCAAGGAAGAGCTCCTCAACTTCGTGCACGACCTCGGCGACGCGGGCGTCGGGGCGGTCAATCTTGTTGACGACGAGAATCACAGGCAGCTTCGCTTCAAGCGCCTTGCGCAGCACGAAACGGGTCTGCGGCAGCGGCCCTTCGCTGGCATCAACTAGCAGCAGGACGCCGTCGACCATGAAAAGGCCGCGTTCCACCTCGCCGCCGAAGTCGGCGTGGCCAGGCGTGTCGATGATGTTCAGTTTCACGCCTTCGTAAGGAATCGAGGCGTTCTTGGCGAGGATCGTGATCCCCTTCTCTCGCTCAAGGTCCATCGAGTCCATCACGCGGTCGGTCACTTCAGCACCCTTGCGGAAGGCGCCGGACTGTTGGAGCATCGCGTCAACGAGAGTGGTTTTGCCGTGGTCGACGTGCGCGATAATCGCGACGTTGCGGATGTCATTGCGTTCAGCCATGGCTAGTTGACCTTGCCTTCGGGACGTCCCGAATGGAAAGGCCGTGCACTGAGAGTAGTAGGCAGCCGCGGTTG
>CAJBIG010000103.1 GCA_903953065.1 uncultured Solirubrobacterales bacterium | reverse complement strand
GGTCTGGCCGGGGGGATCGAAGTTGATCACCTTCGAGATGCCGTCAACGTGAATTCCGCGGGCGGCTACGTCGGTTGCGACGAGTGTCGTGACCTTGCCCTTCTCGAAATCCGCCAGTGCGCGCTCGCGCTGACGCTGACTCTTGTTGCCGTGCATCGCTGCGGCCTGGACGTTCTCGCCGGCGAGCCGCTTTACGAGACGGTCGGCGCCGCGCTTGGTGCGGACGAAAACAAGGTTCAGGTCATGGCCGCCGCCAAGTTCGCTGACGAGGCTGGCGACGCGCGTGTCGTTGGTCACCTTGACGAAACGGTGCTCAATGTCCGGCGCCTTCTGTGGCGGCGGAATGTGCTCGTGGCGGGCAGCGTCGGTCGTGTATTCCATCGCGATCTTGCCGGCCTCGCCGTCAAGCGTGGCTGAGAAGAAGAGCGTCTGCCGGTTCTTCGGGCAGAGCGCAACCACGCGGTCAACGGCCGGGCGGAAGCCCATATCGAGCATCCTGTCGGCCTCGTCGAGCACGAGGACTTTGATGTTGTCGAGGCTGAAGGCGCGGCGGCGGAGCAGATCCTCAAGCCGGCCGGGCGTTGCCACAACGATGTGCGACTTGGCTGCCGTCCGCGCCTGCTTCTCAAGGCCGACGCCGCCGTAGACGGCGGTTACCTTGAGCGCTCGGGCGTGGGCGATCGGGTAGGTCTCGTCAACGATCTGTGTTGCCAGCTCGCGTGTTGGGGCGAGAATCAGCGCCGATGGGCGCGGGTCTTCGGCCGAGATCAAATCGATCAACGGCACCATGAATGCGAGCGTCTTGCCGGAGCCGGTTGGCGACTTGGCAAGCACGTCTTTGCCGGCGAGCACGTCGCCGATGACCTTCGTTTGAATTGCGAAGGGCGCCGTGAAGCCGCGCTCCTCTAGAGCGTGCGAAACCGCACTGGATACGCCGAGATCGGCGAAGGACTGCGTAGACATCTAAATACTCCTTGGTGTGCCCGCACCGGAAATGGAGCGGGGCGATTCGGGAGAGAACAACTGACCCGAACCGCCGTAGGTGGCGGGACCCAAGAAAGCTGACCTCCGTCCAGCAAGACGCTGAACGCACTAGGGAGAGTAGCGGTCAGGCGAACGGGTATCGGTAGGTTTCTCTCATGAGCAAGCTTCGCGATCGCGCCGAGCGCGAGATTGGCCCGCGACTAATCGTCGCCGCGTCGACCGTCACGGCGCCGGCCCGCGCGGCCGCTGCGGCTCGTCGGGCGACCGGGCGCTCGGGCCGCCTTGAGCTTTACTTCGGTTTCGACGATCCCGCCAGTGCGTTCGCTGTGATCGACCTGAAGGCGCGGCTTCAGGGTCGCAAGGTGATCTTCGACCTGCTGCCGGTGGTCGAGCGGGGAATCAAGGACGACCCTGCTTTGGAGCGCAAACGGATCTACGGCGTAGTGGACGGCCGTCGGCTTGGCAGAAGGATTGGGCTCACGCTCTCGCGCAGCGAGCCGCTGGAGCCGCAGCAGACCGCCTTCCTTGCATCCTGGGTTGCCAGCGCGCCGCGCGGAAGTGCGCTCACGCGTTTCTGCGCTGAGGCCTGCCGCCGGATCTGGTTTGAGAGCGATGGACCGATCGAGCAGGCGCGGTACGTCGAGCTTTGGCGCGAGTGCTTTGGCTCGGCGCCGGTCGCCGACGTCGAGGCCGTCCGCGCCAACGAGAAGCAGATGTCCAGCCGCGGCCCCTACGAGACGCCGGCGGCCTATATCGGCGGCCGCTGGTTCTTTGCCCAGGACCGTTCGGCGCAGATCGCCGATTGGCTCGACGAGCTCGGCTGGAGGGTGAAGTGATGGCCGACCCGCGCGTTGACTACTTCTACTCGTTTCGCAGCCCGTACTCCTACCTTTCGGGGCCGCGCGGCTTTGCGCTCGCCGACAACTTCCAGATCGATCTGCGCTTTCGCGGCGTGATTCCGATGATGATGCGCGGCGAGTCGGTGCCGACCGCCAAGCGCCTGCACACGATGCGCGACGTAAAGCGCGAGGCCGACAGGCTAGGAATGCCGTTCGGGCGGATTCATGACCCGCTTGGCGAAGGCGCGACCCGGACGCTCGCGGTATCCGAATACGCGATCGACGTCGGTCGTGTGCGTGAGTTTGTTCTAACCGCGACGCAGGCAATCTGGGCCGAGGCGACCGACCCCGCCACCGACGAAGGGCTGCGGCTGATCTGCGAAACCGCGGGGTTGGACTGGGAAGGCTGCCGCGCCGCGCTGAGCGACCCGACGATCGCTGATCGTGTTGAGGCGAACACTCTCGAGCTGACGCGGATTGGACACTGGGGAGTTCCGGTCTTCGTCTTCGAGGGCGAGCAATTCTGGGGCCAGGACCGAATTGATGATCTGGCTCTGACGCTCGCCGACGCCGGGCTCGCGCGCCGCTGACACGGCCGTCCTGCTGGTGCTGTGGTTGTTTTCGACCGCTCGCGGCCTTAGGTTCCCACCTACACGTCAATTGGGGGAGAGACAGTGTCGACCGAACAGAGCACGCCGCAGCTAGAAACGCCACGCAGCAAGGCCGTCTTCAAGTGGGTCTTGATGATCGCGCTCGTGACCTTCTTCGCAGGGCTGCTGTTCGGCTACGACCAGGGCGTTATTGCAGGCGCGCTGAAGGGAGTCGGCGACAGCTTCAAAGTTGGTGACACCGCCAAGCAGATCATCACCTCCTGGGTCACGCTGGGCGCGCTCTTCGCCGCGCTCGTTGCCGGAACCGCCGCCGATCGCTTCGGACGCCGCCCAGTCCTGCTCGCCGCTGGACTTCTTTTCATCGCAGGCGCAGTCATCCAGGCGATCACTCCGGGCGTCGAGATTCTCGTCCTTGGCCGCGTGATTACAGGCTTCGGCATCGGCTTCGCTTCGGTGATCGCGCCGCTCTATGCGGCAGAGATGGCGCCGCAGAGGATCCGTGGTCGGATCGTCTCGACCTACCAGCTGGCGATCACGTTCGGCATCTTTCTCGCCTACCTCGTCAGCGACATTGCCGACTCGGCCGAGTGGCGGACGATGTTCCTACTGGCGGCAGTTCCTGGCGTCCTGCTGATCATCGGAGTGATGATCGTTCCGGAATCGGCGCGCTGGTTCGTGAAAGTGGGGCGCAAGGACGACGCACGCAAAGCGCTCGCCAAAGTGACCGAGCCTGCCGAAGTCGACTCCGAACTTGGCGATGTCGAGGCGCAGGTTGCAGCGGAGGCCGCCGAGGGCGAAGCGAGCTGGTCAGAGGTCTTCAGCCCGCGCGTGCGCAAGGCGCTGATCGTCGGTGTGGGCCTCGCAATCTT
>CAJBIG010000102.1 GCA_903953065.1 uncultured Solirubrobacterales bacterium | reverse complement strand
GGCAATCTCGCCGCCGGCAAGCCGGTGGTTCGCGCGATTGTCGGCGGCACCGGCAAGTACAAGTTTGCCCGCGGCCAAGTGACGTCGACTCCCAATGCTGATGGCAGCTACAAGCAGGTGCTGGAGTTCAAGAACGACTAAGCGACCGGCGTGTGGCTGCGCTGCGCTGCGGCGATTAGATCCTGCACTGCGGCGGCGTCGCCGTCACGGAGCAGCGCGATCGGGTCGGGCTCGCCGTTCACGATCTCTTCAAAGAAGGCCTTGCGGTCTTGGTAGGTAGGCAGCGTCCCTTTGGCCCAGCCGCGGGTTTCGTTGAGCATGATCGCCAGCTGCGCGTACTCCTCGCCGAAGAGTTCACCGATCTCGCGCTTCATCCGCTTCGCCAGCGCTGGAGAAGCGCCTGCGGTTGAGATTGCGATCGCCAGCGGGCCGGTGCGAACTACCGCCGGCAGGATGAAGTTGCACAGCGGCGGCACGTCGACGATGTTGACGAGCATCGCGCGCTTCTCGGCGTCTTCGTAGATCCGAATGTTGGTCTCGGTCGAGTCGGTGCAGGCGATCACGATGAAGACGGCTTCAAGGTCCTCGGGGCCGGCGTAGTCGCGCTGCTCCCAGGTGATCGAGCCCTCCGCAGCGAGCGCTTCAAGCTCCGGCCCGGCGTCGGGGGAGATGACGGTCACGTCGCCACCGCAGGCCAGCAGCCCTTCGCTCTTCTCAAGCCCCATGTCGCCGCCGCCGATGACGATGCATCGCCTTCCTTTCAGCTTCAGGCAGGCGATGTAGAACGGCGTTTCGAGCATGTCTTTGACGCAGGTCTGGTCACAGATCCCTTTGTCGTATTGACAGACGCACTCTTTTCCGGCGTAGGCAGCAGCAGGCATGGTCGCTCCAGCGTAGAGGTTCGTATCGTCTGTACGTATGGCAACGGCACCACGGCTCAGAGAGATTCCTTTCCGCCCCGCAGGCATCGGCGAGGGCTACTTCGAAGATGACTCGCTGATCCGCCGCGTCAATCGAGAGCTGATCGTCGCCTTCTCCGGTGCCCGCGCGCTGCTGATGCAGGCCGCCCACCCGGTGATGTTCGAAGGCTTCTTCATTAAGACCGAGGCGAAGGAAGCTGCCCACGCGCGGCTGGCGCGGACGGCGACGATCATGAACACGATCTACTTTGGCCGCCGCGACGACGCCGACCGGATGACCGAACGGGTTCGTGAGGTTCACACGCGGATCAACGGTGTGCTCGAAGAGCCGGCCGGCAAGTACCCCGCGGGCACGCCCTACGCGGCAGACGATCCGCAATTCCTGCTCTGGACTTTGGCTGCGCTGGTCGACTCGGCCGACCGCCTTTACCGCCTCTATGTAGACGAGCTGACGCGCGACGAGCGCGACGCGCTCTGGGGCGACTACCGCCTCGTCGGCAAGCTCTTCGGCCTGCAGGAAGATGAGATGCCGGCAACGATCGAAGGCTTTGACGCCTACATGACTGAGATGGTCGAAGGCGACCAGCTTTGGGTTACCGATAGCGCGCGCGACGAGAGCCTCGCGATCGTTCTTAACCCGCCTGCGCCGATCTACATGCGCGGGCTCGTTGAGGCCGTCAACTTCATCGTCATCGGCTCGCTGCCGGCGAAAATCCGTCGCGGCTATGGACTCTCGTGGGATCCGCTGCGCGAGTCGATGCGGCTCGGAGGCGCGCTCTATACAAAGCGAGTCTTGCTGCCGCTACTTCCGCAGGTGATTCGCAACACGCCGGTTGCCGGTGGCAGGCTGCTGCCGGGTCCGCCGCGCGCCGCCGCAGCGGCCTAACCCAGCGCCGGCAGTGGCGCGCCGAGCAGTGCGGCGACGGCGCCGGCCGCAGCGGCCAGCAGCAGCGTTGGCACTACGCCAAGCCGGGCGGCGAAGAGCAGCGCCGTCGCCACGGCGGCGATCGCCCACTGCCAGCTGAAGCTGAGGCCGGAGGCGAGCGGGATCAGCGCGCCGAAGATCGCTCCAACAGCGGCCGGGCCGGCGCCGTCAAGGAAGGCGCGCGCGTTGGCGTTGTTGCGCAAGCTCAGGAAGCGGCCGCCGCCAGCCATCACGAAGAGGAACGATGGGGCGAAGGCGACTACTGAGGCCAGCAGCGCGCCGCCAAGCCCGGCCGCGGCGTAGCCGACTACGGCGACGGTCTGAACGACCGGGCCGGGCGTTATCTGCCCGAGCGCAACGGCGTTGAGGAATTGACCGTCGGTCATCCAGCCGTAAACGCGGACGGCGTCCTCTTGCATGATCGGCACGATCACGAAGCCGCCGCCGTATGAGAGCGCACCAACCTTCAGCGCCGTCCAGGCGAGCTGAGTTTGGGTCGAGAGCGTGGTCGCCGCAGCGACCACCAGCGCGATTGCGGCAGGAGCACCGAAAGAGGAGAGCCGCGGAGCCTCGGCGCGGCGGATGATCAGCTCGACCAGGCCGCAGCCGATCAGCGCCAGCACGACGAACGGGCCGACAGCGATTACCGAGATCG
>CAJBIG010000101.1 GCA_903953065.1 uncultured Solirubrobacterales bacterium | reverse complement strand
TGGATTTCCCGTCGAGAGAGGCAGCAGATGAATAGGCAGATCGAAACCACCAATCTGCACCCAACAGGCTACCGCGCATTCGGCGCGTCCCCGGGCAGTCCCTACCATCAAAGCGTCCTATGAGCCTCTTGAAACTAACCGGTGAAAGCTCAAGCGAGCTGGAGCGCGATTCCGTTGTCGTCGCGATTCCAGTGTTCGAGGGCTATGACCACGTTGTCGAATCGGTCACGGCAGCGCTGTTACACACAGCTCCGGAGGTGCCGATCTGCATCATCAACGACGGCAGCAGCGACCCTCGGATCAGCGAATTCATCGAAGAACTAGGTTCATCGCCTGAGCTCGAACACCAGCTATATCTAATCGACCACCCTGAAAACCTCGGTTTCGTCGAAAGCTGTAACGAAGTCTTTGCCCACTTTGCTCCTGCTGACGTCGTCGTTCTGAACAGCGACTGCGTCGTTAGTGCCGGCTGGCTTTCACGCATGCAAGCGGCGGCAGCGGGAGACCCGCGGATCGCGACCGTGAGTGTTCTAGCAAACAGCGCAACGATCATCTCGGTTCCGGAGCGCAACAAGCCGACGGCCGAGCTACCGCAAGGTTCAACGCTCGCGCAAGCAGCCGAACGCGTGGCTGGCGTCTCTGCCAAGGATCGGCCTGAGATTCCGACCGCAATCGGTCACTGCATGTTGATCCGCAGGCCTGCGCTAGAACTCGTTGGCGATTTCGACACCATCTTCTCGCCTGGCTACGGCGAAGAGGTCGACTTCTCTCAGCGGTGTTTGATCCTCGGGCTCAAACACGTCGTTGCCTCCGACGTATATGTCTTTCACCATGGCGGGGTCAGCTTTGCCGAACGCAAGAGCGAGCTCCAAGAGAGCCGGGACCAGATCACAGCAAAGCGCTACCCGTGGTTTCTGCAATCCGTTCACGACTCGAGCAGCCGCACCGAAGGACCACTTGATAACGCGCTGCTAAGCGCGAGCCTCGCGCTGCGCCCGATGCGGGTTACGGTCGACGGAGCCTGTCTGGGGTCAGCCAACACCGGCACGCAAACCCACACACTCGGGGTTATCTCGGCGCTGGCGGGCAACAGCCGGATCGAGCTGCGAATCCTAGTCCCAGCGAATCTCGATTCCAAGGTGGCGTCGAGGATTGCAGGGTTCGGGCCGTCCGAGCTGCTCTGTTTGGATGACGTTGATGAGCAAACGGAAAAATCCGACATCGTCCACCGGCCTTTTCAGGTTACGAAACCTTCCGACATGTCCTTCCTATCGGCGCTTGGTCACAGGGTCGTAGTCAGTCAACTTGACCAGATTGCTTTTCACAACCCCTCCTACTTCGACACGGCGGCCGAGTGGCTTGAATACCGTCAGACGACAATCGACGCCCTGGCAAACGTTGACCTTGCGGTTTTCATCTCACAGCATTCCGCCGACGACGCGATCCAGAGCGGATTGATCAGCCCCGATCGAGCTGAGGTAATCCACTTGGGCGTCGACCATCTGCTTAGCGGTGAGACGGTCGACCCTCTCCAGCCAGCGCAGCTCGCGGATCTCGTCAGCAAACCTTTTCTGCTCTGCCTCGGAACAAATTTCAGCCACAAGAACCGCCCCTTTGCAATCCGCCTGCTGACTGCGCTACGCAAGTGTGGGTGGGACGGGCGCTTGGTACTAGCTGGGCCCCATGCGGCTTCCGGGACCTCGGAGGCGGCGGAACGAAAGGAACTCCAGGCCGACGCTAATGCAGCGGAGAATGTTCTTGATCTCGGTGCGGTGGGTGAAGACGAGAAGTCGTGGCTGATGGAGAACGCGGCAGCAGTTCTCTACCCGACAACTCACGAAGGCTTTGGATTCGTGCCATTCGAGGCCGCCGCCGCGGGCGCGCCCTGCCTCTTTGCCTCTCACACTTCGCTGGCCGAACTGTTGCCAGCCGATCTGGCAACCATCACCCCGTGGAACGCCGATCAATCCACTAGAGAGGTGCTCCCGCTGCTAGTGCCCGGGACGCAGCGCGACGATCACGTAAATACAATTCGTGAGATCGGAAGCAGACTCACTTGGGACGGTTATGCCGAAAGATTGCTTACCGCCTACGACAAGGTTCTGAAACGACCAAGCTCATCCTTCTCGCTGGTTACCCGACGCGGGCAGGGCGCGGTCTCGCGCGAGGGCTATTGGCTTGTTGGGCCAGATGGGCTTCTTGATCAACGTTATGAACGCCCGCTGTTGGCGATTTCAAGTCGCCCAGCGCTGGCTTTTTTCCTGCTACGCCCAATTGAATACGGCTACCGGGCGGGCTTCTGGATCGGCCGAAAGTTGCGCCCAATAAGCACGGGGGACGGCGTTTAGGGCGAAGTCAGCAGCGGCGCAAGCCTCAGCGCTAGCAATTAGTTCATTCTTTGACCAATCAGATGCTCTCCCGCCTGCGCGCAAACGGCTACACAATCTCGGCTGAGACTTACCGACGTGTTGCCTACACGGCGCTAGTCGCGCTCTGGCTGATCGTGCTTACAGGCGCTGCGGTGCGCCTCACCGGCTCCGGGCTTGGCTGCCCGGATTGGCCGAAGTGTTACGGCGGCGTCATCGCACCAAGTCAGCTCCACGCCTGGATTGAGTACGGCAACCGGCTCATCTCCGGGTTCGTTGGGCTGGCAGCAATCGCGGCCGGAATCCTTGCCTGGCGGCGCAGGCCTTTCCGCTGGGAGCTGGCGCTCTTCGGTGCGCTGCTGCCGCTCGGCGTGCTGGCCCAGATTGGGCTCGGCGCGCTCACGGTTGAAAACGACCTCGCCCCCGGCTTTGTGATGAGCCACTACATCCTCTCGATGCTGATCCTCGATGCCTCCTTCGCACTGGCCTGGTGTTCGACCTACGAGCCCGGCGAACGCGAACGCTCGACAGACAGGCTCGGCGTTTGGGCTGTCCGCTGCCTGCTGCCGATCGGCGCACTGACGATCGCCGTCGGCACGGCGGTTACTGCTGCCGGCCCGCACGCCGGCGGCGCCGGGACCGGCGACGTGATCAAGCGGCTCGACTTCCGAGGCGCCGACACGCTCTCTTGGCTTGTGAACCGCCACGCAGCGCTGGCGATCGTCTTCCTACTCAGCGTGATAGCCGTGACGCTGCTGCTGATGCGCCCCGGCGGCGACCGCCGAGCGGTGCGGCCGCTGACCGTCTTGATCGGGCTGCTGATCGCGCAGGCCGCGCTTGGAATCACGCAGTACAACCTTGAGCTTCCCGCCGAGCTGGTCTGGCTGCACGTGCTACTGGCGACGATCGTCTGGCTGACGATGCTTTGGTCGGTTGGGCGGGCGGGGCGAATCGCGGCGCGGCCCGAGAAGGGCGCCGTGCAGCTTGATCAGAGCCCTGTGCGACGATAGGCCGATGCCTGAGCGGACCACCTCTGCGCCTGCCGTAACGGTCAGCGACGTCTCAAAGACCTTCCGGATCCCCAAGGAGCAGGTTCACACGCTCAAGGAGCGGGCGCTTCACCCCCTGCGGCGCAGCGCTAACAACGAGTTCTCGGCGCTCAAAGACGTCAGTTTCGATGTCACCAAGGGGGGTTTCTTTGGAATCGTTGGTCGTAACGGATCCGGCAAGTCAACGCTGCTGAAGTGCCTTGCAGGGATCTACGCAACCGACAGCGGAGCGATCCACATCGACGGGCGGGTCTCAACCTTCATTGAGCTTGGCGTCGGCTTCAACCCCGATCTAGCGGCACGTGACAACGTTGCGATCAACGCCGCGATGCTCGGACTCTCAAAGAAGGAAGCACGCAGGCGGTTCGACGCTGTGATCGACTTCGCTGAACTGCGTGACTTCACTGAACTGAAACTAAAAAACTACTCGTCGGGGATGATGGTGCGCCTCGCCTTCGCAGTGATGATTGAAATTGAC
>CAJBIG010000100.1 GCA_903953065.1 uncultured Solirubrobacterales bacterium | reverse complement strand
CTCGTGCTCTTCGGCCACGGGCCGCCGCTGCGCGACCCGGTCGCGCTGAGCGCCTTCGCCGCGACGCTGGCCCAGTAGCGGCGCGAAACTCAGGGCTCAAATAGCGTCAGCTCTGGCTCGCGCTCGCCGCGAACGACAGCGAGGTCAATCTCAACGCAGGCGATGCCGCGGTCCTCAGCCAACGTCCGTGCCTGTGGCTTGATCTCCTGCGCCGCGAGCACGCCGCGGCAGTCGGTCATCGCCGGGTCACGGCGGATGAATTCGAGATAGCGCGTCAGCTGCTCAACGGCGTCGATCGTCGCAACGCGCTTGATCTCAACCGCAACCCAGCCGTCACCCTCATCGCGGCACATCAGGTCGACCGGGCCAATGTCGGTAGGCCATTCGCGCCGCACGAGACGGAAGCCCTCCCCGCAGAACTGCGGCGCGTCAGCGAGCGCCTCCTGCAGGTGCGCCTCAACGCCATCCTTCTCCAGCTCTGCCGCCTCACCCATGTCGTGCTCGACGTCGGAGATCAACTCCGAGATGTGAATCTCCAAGCGGTCCTCGGTCTTGCCGGCGCGCTTGCGAACCGTGATCCGCTCTAGCGGATCACCATGGTGTTCGATCACAGTCGGCGGCGTCATCCAGTTCTGCGGCTTGTAGCCGCCGCTGTCGGCGTGGATCATCACAGAGCCGTCTTCCTTGAGCATCACCAAGCGCAGCGCCTGCGGCAAGACTGTGTCGAGGCGGCCGGTGTAGATGACTTCGCAGCGGGCGACGAGCAAGCGCATTGGCGCCGAGGCTAACGAATTCGAATCGTCTTTACCGCCACCGACTTGGCGAACGGGCCATTGGCGCCGTAGGTCGCGGTCGCACGCCAGCGGCCCTTGCCTTTCAGCGTGCGCTTAAAGACGAAGGTCGAGACGGGGTTCTTCAGGGTCGCGAACCGTGACGACCAGTGGTAAGCGACCCTGCTCTTGACCCACTGCTTGCGCACGTAGCGCTCCCAGCGGATCAGCACCTTTCCGGTCGGCATCAGCTGAGTGCCCGGAACCGTCAAGCGCCCGGTGATTGTTTTCGTCGCCTTCTTACCGGTCAGCTTGAACGAGAGCGCCGTCTTCTGCGGCGGCAGCGTGCTCATCCGTGTTCGGTTGAATACAACTTCCCTGTAACTGACTGCGCCGGCCCCGTCTATCGCACGCACCTTCAGCGTCACCGGCCCGTACGGCAACGACGAGGCAGTGACCGTGCGCTCGAGAACCTCGTCGTTCCTGACCGCCGCCGCGCCGACGACCTTGCCCTCCAGATAAAAGCGAAGGCTCCGCATGCTGCTGTCGGCGTCGTGCGCCGATGCGGCGATGTAGAGCTGATCCTGGTACTGCGTCGAGGCAACGGGAGAGAGGATCTTGATCGTCGGGGGTTCGAGGTCGGCGCATGGAGTCGTCAACTTGTCGCCCTCCGTCGCGACCTGTCTCATCGCCGCCCACGAGCCACGCTTCGTGCCGTTCCAGCGCATCAGTCCGTAGCGATTCACTTCGCTCTCAGCAGCGCCCGCGTCACGGGTGCTGAACCAGATTCCCGTCTGCATGTAGGGGTAGCCGGCGAGGCAGTGGTAGGCCTGGGTCAGGAACGCGGCCTGTGACGCTTCGCTAACGCCGGCATCCTTCTGCCCCGCCCACTTGCCTCGGTCGCAGGTCAGCGTCGTTGTTGACCAGCCCATCTCCGACATCGTGATCGGCTTGTTGCCGTCGCCGTGGGCAACCATCACCGAGTGAACCTCGCGGAAGCCGAGGAACGTGAAGCGACCGATGCGGCCGTTCTCGTTGTAGAAAATGTCGGGCGCGTTGATCCCGCAGGCAGTGTCGGTATGGACTCCAACGGCGTCGAAGAAGCCACCGGCGCCCTCTCTGTAGAGCCCTTCGACGAACTCATAGTTGTTGCCGGTAAGCGGGCCGGCAACGACCTGCGTCGTCGGGTCGGCGGCCTTGATCGCCGTGTACGAGGCCTTCAGCAGCGGCGCGTAGGCGGCCGGGCTCGGCGTCGTTCGATGCCAAAACTCAGCCTCGTCGGCTTCGTTCCAGATCTCCCACGATTGAACGCGCCCCTTGTAGCGCCCGGCGAGCCTGCCGATGAAGCTTGCGTACTCGTTGGGATTGGATGGCGCATTTAGGTAGTCGCCTGCCCCACCGGCCCAGCCTGGTGTCCCAAACACGGTCAGAGCGACCTTCTTCTTCGACGCGTGTGCACGAGAGATGAAATCGTCGAGCTCGGCGATCACGCCGGCGTTGTAGGAGCCTGAGCTGCTTGGCTCGGTCTGATCCCAGCGCACGAAGCGCCTCACCCAGTCGACGCCCAGCGCGTTGGCGTCGGCGATTGAGGTGGCGGCGTTGCCCTGAACGCTGATCCCGGTTTCAGCGGCCGAGGCCGTCGAAGCGCCACCCAGCGAGAGCAGCGCGACGGAGCAGAAAAACGCCAAGGCGAGTCTCAACTTGGTCGGCACAAGAACCGCGGGTTTCCGCGGTTGAATGAGGGAAGATTCCGGCACGGCGGCCATACAACTACGAACACAAGAAACAAGGCTTTGTTTTGGTTTCACGGCTACGCTGCGGGCAGCGCGCGCGGCTCGCGCTCAAGCAGTTGATCGAGCAGCTCCGTCAGCTCAATATCGCCCGGTTCAAGCGCCAGCGCGCGTTCGGCGGCAGCGATCGCGTCGCTAACGCGGTCGCTGCGTGCGAGCGCGTGCGCGAGGCGCGACCAAGCCGGCGCAAATTCG
>CAJBIG010000099.1 GCA_903953065.1 uncultured Solirubrobacterales bacterium | reverse complement strand
TCTGGAGCGGCAGCACGGCAGCGTCCGCCCAGCGCAGCGTGACGATTACCGCTAGCGCCCTTGCCAACGTTGCCGCGGCCGACCGCAAGTCGGTCAATCGCGCCGAAGTTTCATCGCTGACAGACGATCCAAACCCGTCGAATAATGCCGATCAGGCGACCGTCACGATCACGCCGGCGGCCGACCTTGCCGTGAGAGTGAGCGGCCCGGCGGAGATCGAGGCTGGCGGCGAGGCTGACGTCGAGTTCACGACAACCAACAACGGTCCGACTCCGGCAGCCGATTCGCAGCTGGTCGCAACGATCCCTTCGCAGATGACGCCGATCGAGGCTCCGGCCGGCTGCGTGATCTCCGGCCAGAAGGTCACCTGCGAGCTGGGCACCGTCAACAACGCAGCATCGGTTATCAAAACGATCCGTGTTCGCGTATCCGACTCGGCCGATAATGCTCCGAAGACGGTTACCGCCTCGGTCAGCACCAGCGTTGACGATCCGGTTCTGAGCAACAACACCGACATGACGCCGCTCGTCGCCGCCCCGGTGGCGGAGCTTTCGATCACGAAGACAGCGAACGTCGCGAGCGTGGCGCCGGGCGGGAACGTCACATTCACAGTGACGGCCGCCAACGCCGGACCGTCAACGTCAACCGGCGCTGAGATCATCGATGACCTGCCGCAGGGCATGACACCAACCGCTGCCTATTCGACCGACGCCATCGGTTGCAAGATCGTCGAGCGCAAGGTCACCTGCCCGCTCAGCGAGATTGTTCCTGGTGGAACGGCGATCGTTCAGATCACGGCCAAGGTGTCGAGTACGCAACCAAACTCAACGATGACCAACAGCGCCGACCTCGTCCCCGGCGCTGAGCGCGACAAGAACGAAAAGAACAACAGCGCCAGCGCTTCGGTTGAGGTCAGCGGTGGCAAGGACGGCGAATATCTCTCGATCTCGAAGACGCTGACGACCGCCGACCCGCACTCGTCAGCGCCGATCAGCTACCTGATCACAGTCACCAACAGCGGTAGCGAAACCGCCGCAAGCGTCGACCTCAAAGACGTTCCAAAGGGCAGCTACAAGCTGGTTTCGATCAAGCCCAGCCAAGGCGAGTGCAGCGGCCTCAAGTGCAGCCTAGGCACGATCAAGGAGGGCGCGAAGGCGACTATCAGGCTGAAGCTGATGGTGCCCGGGGGCGATGTGACAAACAGCGCATACGCCCAGGCCGAAGGTCGACCGACCAACTCCGACAGCAGTAACGCGTTCGTCGAGATCGACCGGTCAAGGATTTCGATCAGTGCTGCGACCTCCAATGCGCACCCGAGCGTTGGCAGCAAGGTGCGGATCAGCTTCAAGGTCCGCAACCGTTCGAAGGCTTTTGCCAATTCGGTGATCGTCTGCTCGAAGGTTCCGTCATCGCTGCGCTTTGTGAGTGCTGGCGGCGGCGGCCGCAAGACCAAGGGAATAGTCTGCTGGGCCGTCGGCAACCTTGCACCAGGTATCGCGTCGAAGGGCGCCAAGGCTTTCAGCGCGGCAAGTGCCGCGTCCGCGAAGACGGTCAGCTACGTTGCGATAGTGAAATCAGGAGGCACAACGAGGCCGAGGGCAACGGCCAGTGGCTCCAACGTCACGTCCGTATCTGGCGCCACCCGCCTCTCGCCGAGTGGCGGCGGTATCACCGGATGAGCCGCGCCGGCCGGGTCGCGCTCAGCGCTGCCCTGGTTTGCCTGGCCGCTCCGGCTTCTGCGCTGGCTTCGCCTGCCGCCGGCGATCCGCCAGCGCCCAGTAGCCGGCTCGCCTCAACCGCGACGCTGCTCAACGACGCTCCGGTTTACGCCAAGCCAGGCGGCGGAAAAGCTGTCGCTACGGCCCGCGCCGACACGTCGTGGACCGGTAGCCGTGCCGTGCTGCTGATCGCCGCGTCGAAGCGCGACGCCAGCGGGCGGCTCTGGCTGAAGCTGATGCTGCCGATTCGC
>CAJBIG010000098.1 GCA_903953065.1 uncultured Solirubrobacterales bacterium | reverse complement strand
TGGGGCGCGAAGGCAAACGACTTAGCGCTGCCGTTGAGGCGAAAGGCGTTGTGCCGGAAGAGCTGGTTGCTTTCGCGCAGTTCGCACGTGAGAGCGGCGAGAGCGAGGCCACCGCCGATCAGATTGAAATCCACAACACGCAGTCAGCCGACGTTGAGGCCGTCTCGCGGCTGCTCTACACCAACTACGGGCTCGGATACGGCCACCCGAACTTCTACCAGCCGCGCTGGGTAGAGGCCGAGATCGAGGCCGGGCGTCTTCATTCAACGGTCGCGGTTCTGGCTGGCGAGATCGTCGGCCATCATGCGTTACTGCTTGAGAAGAGCGGCGAAGCCGGCGAGACCGGCGTGGCCGTCGTCCATCCGGCTTACCGTGGCCTTGGCATCTTCAACCGCCTCTTCGAGCACACGATTGAGCGCGCCCGCGCCGCCGAGGTTGAGGCCGTCTACGCGCGCGCAGTAACCGCTCATCCGTACAGCCAGCGCGCCGAGCATTCGCGCGGCTACCGCGAGAGCGCGCTGATGCTCGGTTCGGTGCCGCAAGGCAAGGACGAAAGCGGCGAGCCGACGCCGCGCGCAGCCTCGCTTCTCACCTTCCTGCCGCTCGACCGCAGCCCGCGGCCGGTCAGCTTTCCCGAGCGCTACGCCGCGCCTCTGCGCGCCGCCTACGCGAACCTCGAGCTTGAAACGGTTGAGGCTCAGCAGGCGCGCGGGCTGGAAGAGCTTGGCGATCGCCCGTCGGCGCAGATCGAACGCGACGAGCAGCGCGGCAGCTCCGTGATCACCGTAAGTCGCTGGGGTGACGAAGGCCGCGCCCAGATGGTCGACGCAGTCCGCTCGGCCGTCCACCACCACGATGACGTCGTCTACTGCGACCTCGATCTTGAAACGCTCACTGCGGCCGAGCTCGGCGAAGCAGTCCATCAGCTGCGCGAGTTCGACTTCTTCTACTGCGGCCTTGCGCTCTGCGCGGCGGCCAGCCACGACCATCTGCGCATGCAGGCTCTGATGAGCGACGACGTTGAGCTGGAAGCGATTGTGCTCGACTCCGACTACGCGCAGGCTCTGCGCGAAACGATTATCGCCGACCGGCCCGCGGTCAGCCCAGCTTGATCAGCCGTCGTCCTGGCTGAAAGCCCAGCGGATCTCGTCGATCGAGAGGCCGCAGGCAAGGCAGGCGAGCAGCTTCATCCGCGCCGCCTGCGGCGAGAGGAAGCCGGCCGGAATCACGTTTGTCAAACGCAAGTCCATCTCTGAACCGGCGTAACCGTAGGTCGAGTTGAGAATCACGCCGCGCTCCGGGCGGCAGTAGGCGATAACCGGAATCCGTTCCGCGGCGTCGGCCCAGAGCGCGAGCAGCTCCGGCGTCAGGTGGCCAGCGCCGAGCGTTCCGATCACAACGCCGTCAGGCTCAGTAGCCAGCGCAGCGCGTGCCAGCGAGCCGTCGTCGCCGGACGAGGTCGGGACGATGAAGACGCGCTTCTCAAGCTCCGGTGGGTCGAGCGTCGGGTTGCGCGGCAGCTTCGACCAGATTGTCGGGTGCCCCTCGGTAACGCGGCCGAGCGGGCCGATCTGTGGCGAGGAGAAAGCCGTAAGCGAGGTTGTGTCGGTCTTGCGCACGACGCGCGAGTGGTGGATCTCGCCGCCGAAGACGACCAGAACGCCAAGCCCGGCGGCGTCGTCGCTGGCCGCAACGCTGACGGCGTCAACAAGATTGGCTGGCCCGTCGGCTCCGGGCGCGCTCGCTGTCCGAATTGCGCCCGTAAAGACAATCGGTGCTTCAGCGTCGCTGATGATGTCGCAGAGCATCGCCGTCTCTTCGAGCGTGTCGGTTCCGTGCGTCACGACGACGCCGATCCCGCGCCGCGCCGCGTCGCGCGCCGCGCGGCAGATCTCAAGCTGCTGCGTGAGGCTCAGGTGCGCACTTGGAAGGTTGGCGACGGTCTGCGCTTCGAGTCCTTCGTGCGCCGCCAAGCCCGGAACAGAGGCAATCAGCGACTCGGCATCAAACTCCGGCGTTGCGCCGCCGGCGCCGCTCATTGCGATAGTTCCGCCGGCAGCAATGACGCGGACGTGGCGGGCAGGCTCTGGCGCAGGGCGGGTTGTCATCGGGGCTTACGGTAGCCGCTGACGGCGTCCGCTGGCCTAGCTGGCCGGCGCGGTTTCGGCTGCGTGCTCAGCTTCGAGCACGGCGTTTACGGGGCCGGAGCGCATCAGCGAGAACGCCCCGGCGACAGTAAGCACCAGCGAACCGATTAGGAGCGCCGCCATCGCAGGGTCGCTTGGCAGGCTCTCACCGCCGACGACCGACCCAAGCACGATCGGCAACGCCAGCTCAATCACGAAAATGATCGGCGCAACGCGGGCGACGGCCCTGATCTGCAGCGCGACCTGCTCACTGTTTAGCCCAAGGATCGCGAATGCTCCTGCGACCGCTCCCCACAGCAGCAGGCCGATCCACGCGCCTGAGACCAGCGAGTCGGCAACGATTTTCATCAGGAATGCGGTCAGCGCGAAGGCCGTGCCGGCGGCAAAGACCATCACAACGCTGGCGAGGCGGCGGCGCAGAACGTAAGGAACAAGCGCCAGCAGCGCCAATGGGGCGAGCACGATCAGCAGCGAGATTGTCCCCGAGTTTTCGGGCGAGTGCTCGGGGCCACTCAGGGCGACACCAACTACTCCGAGGAAGATCGCCGCGACGCTAACGACTTCATGCCAGCCCACCTTCTCGCCGAGCATCTTCGGGCCGGCAATTAGCAGCACGATCAGCCCGGTCGCGTCGGCCGGTTGAACTACTGCCAGTGGAGCAAGCGTGAGCGCCGCGAGCTGCAGCGGGATTGCGATCGCCTGAACGCCGACGCCTGCCAGCCAACGCTTGCGCTTCACAAGTTGTCTGAGCAGGCCAAGGCTTGCC
>CAJBIG010000097.1 GCA_903953065.1 uncultured Solirubrobacterales bacterium | reverse complement strand
TGCCTTCAGTGCGGGGATCGCGTCGGTCGCTTTCAGCGGCGCGTGGCGCCACTTTTCGGTCAGGTCGAGCGCCATTTCAAGGTCGCCGTCAACTTCAAGCTCACCCGAAACCCAAGCTCGTGCCATACCCAGCTCGTTCGGTTCGCGCACCATCCGTACGAGCGCGTCGCGCTGGGCAAAACGGAGCGTCGGTGAGTTCGGAACGGGATTCGTGGGAGGCAGTTCGCTGCCGTCCCAGAAGGCCAGCGTGAAGGCGCGGCCTCCCTCGGAGCGGCTGTCGAGCAGGCCGACGAGCTCGGCGAGCTCGGCAGCTACGCCGGTCGCGGCGCTGCCTGGAGTTATTTTCGGGGAGCTGGAAGTAGTAGCCATTACCAAAACCTAATAGATCGCTGGCCGCTTTGCTTAGAGCAGGCCGCCGAGCGCGCGGCCGATAATGATTGCCGCCAGGCCTGCAAAGAGGCTCAGGAAGATGTTGACCACCGCCGCCTCGGGGTGATGCTCGCGCGCAAGGCCGTCGCTGTCGGCCATCCAGGCCGAGAAGGTCGTGTAGGAGCCGAGCAGGCCGCCGGCCAGCAGCGTCAGTGTCGTGCCGGTCACGTCGGCGCCGAGCAGCACGCCGACGAGCAGCGAACCGGCGAGATTTACGGCCAACGTGCCGAGAGGGAACCTTCCACCGCTGCGCTCAGCAACTTCGAAGACGGTTAGGTGGCGGGCGACGGCGCCGACGCCGCCCAGCGCAGCAAGCGCAACGACTGCGAGCGCGCTCATCGCTCGCCTTCGCCGCGCGCCGCAACCCGCACTGCAACGAGCACAGCGACGAGTCCGGCGACGATGCTGACGGCGGCGTAGCTGAGCGCCAGCGCTCCGTGGCCGCCGTCGATCATCGACAGCAGTTCGCGCTGCATCGTCGAGAAGGTCGTGAGTCCGCCGCAAACGCCGGTCGCAAGAAAGGCGCGCAGGCGGCTCGGCGCGCTGGCCGGGTTGGGCAGACGGACGAGGATCACCCCGAGAGCTGCGGCGCCGATCACGTTGGCGATCAGCGTTGCCCAGTGCCAATCGGCGCCAGCGGCAGGGAGCGCCTCGGAAAGGCCAAAACGGGCGAGCGTGCCGAGCGCGCCGCCAAACGCGATCGCCAGCCACAGCTCGGCGCCGCCGCGGCGCACACGGGCGGGCAGCGCCAGTGGGTTGGCGGCGCTAAGCGGGCTGTCGGCGGGTGAGGTTGACATCGACGGGCGGGCCTAGGGGTCGCTGCGGGTTAGATGCCAGTCGCCGCATATATCGCAGCGGTAAGGGGTGAAGCGATCACCAAACTGGGCGCGGTCGGAGGCGGCGTGGGCGCGGGCCTCGGCTTCGCTCGTGAAAGCACGTTTGTTTTGGCACTTGTCGAGCCGGTTCTGCTTTGCCGTCTGCTGGCGCTCAAACCAGTCTTCGATCCCGTTGCTCATTCGCTAATAGTTACAAGCAGGCAGCCGCATCAGCGATTACGATCAACCAATGCCGACTAATCGCAATCTCGCAATCTCATTCGCTCTGGTCTCGGTTTTCGCTCTCGCTGCCTGCGGCGGCAGCGACACATCCAGCACCAGCACGCCTTCGACAGCAACCACCAACGTCACCAGCACCGCGACCGATACGACCGCGCCCGTCACAACCGGCGCCGCGATAACCACCGGCAGTGCGTCCTGCACAAAAGCTGAGATCACGAAGGCGGTCAGCGATCTGAGCAGCTCCGACTACGCGGACGCGAAGCTGGCAACTGGCGGCGGCCCGTCATACAAGTGCGCCGACGGTTGGGCCGTCGGCTTTGTAGACGTTGGGATGGGGATGGAGCAATACACGACGACCGTCGTCTGGCAGGCCGAAGGCCAGTTCTGGGTACCGCAGGACCGCGCCAAGGTCTGCCCCAAGCCTTCGCAGGTTCCGGCAGCGATCTACGACCTCGCCTGTAACAGCAATTAGCGCCGCGCCAGCGGTGCCGTCCCACG
>CAJBIG010000096.1 GCA_903953065.1 uncultured Solirubrobacterales bacterium | reverse complement strand
TGGCTGATCAGCCAATCTGTAAGAAAACTTTACCGCGCTCCGGTGAATCGTGCGTCGCTTGCAGAGCCGCTGCCGGTAGCGTGCCCTTCACGGCCGCTATGAGCAAAACCGAGTCGCTAACAAAAAGGGTCAACTGGCGCCTCGTCTGGCGAATCACCTGGCTGCTTGTCATCGCCGGCGTCGTCTACGCGCTGTTGCCAACGCTGACGAAGATGCCGGAACAGGCGCGCGAGAGCCTTGAGGAGGTGCACCCGTCTGCCTTGTTGATTGGCCTTGGCCTCGAGTTTGTAGCTCAGGTCTGCGGAATGTTGGTGCTGCGGCGCTCACTGAAAGCGCTAAAACAGCCGTCGCCGCCGAACTGGGTCCTTGGGCAGGTCTGGTATGCGCAGATGGCAGTCGCTGTGCTGCTGCCGGGCGGCTCGGTGACGGCAACGGTGATGGTTGCCGACGCGCTGCGCAAGCGAAACGTTGCGCCAGCCGAAGCGGCAACGGCAGCGACGCTGACGAAGGCGCTCTCAATAGTCACGCTGATCGTGCTCTTCGTGATCGGCGTTGGCCTCTCGTCCGGCCAGCCCGACAATTCATCGAGCTACGTCGACGCGGTCGTGATCGGCATGCCGTTCCTGATCGTCGGGATTGCTGCGCTGGCGGCGGCGATCATCTGGCCAAGAATCGCCGGTTCAATTGCGGGCGGCGGAGCGAAGCTGGCCCGGCGCGTGGACAAGAAGATCAGCCCCAAGACGGTCCGTATTCGAGCCGAGAAGATCGCGGTTCAGTCGCAGCAGATGCTCAGCGGCCGCCAGGCTTGGGGGACCGTCGCCTATTCGTTTGGTTACTGGATTCTCGACACCGCTGTGCTTTACGCGATGCTCTGGGGGCTGAATCAGACGCCACACATCGGCGCCGTTCTGCTGGCTTCGACGGTTGCGCGGCTGCTGGCGACAATCCCGATAACTCCCGGCGGAATCGGAGTCGTCGAGGTTGCCGCGACGGCAATTCTGTCGGCGCTCGGCGTCAACCCAACGATTGCCGCTTTGGCCGTGATCGCTTATCGCGTGATCAGCTTCTGGATTGTCAACCTCGTCGGCCTGGGCGCGATGTACCTACTTCACCGCTCCGGCGTGGCGATCAAGCAGCAGCCGAAGGGTGCGAAAGCCGAAGCCCCGGTTGGCGGCAGCTCAGGCGACTGAGCGCAGCCGCTTGAACGGTTCGCCTTCGCGCAGCTCACGCACGATCGCCTCAACGACGCTGTCGCCGTCGACCTGTTTGCCGTCGGTGACGGCGGCGATGCTCGCGCGCTTGCGCTCAATCAGCCGCGACATTCGCTCATCGATCGTCTCTGCAGCCAGCAGGTACCAAGCGGTTACGGCGTCGCGCTGGCCGATCCGGTGGCAACGGTCCTCGGCCTGTTCGTGCATCGCCGGCGTCCACTCCAGCTCGAGGAAGGCGACGTTCGAGGCGCGGGTCAGCGTGATTCCCTGCGCCGCGACGCGCGTAGCGCAGATGATCAGCTGCGGCCCGTCAGGCTCCTGAAAAGCGTCGATCGCTTTCTGGCGCGCGGCGGCGCTGTCGCTGCCGACGAGGTG
>CAJBIG010000095.1 GCA_903953065.1 uncultured Solirubrobacterales bacterium | reverse complement strand
GTCCAAATCGACAGACCAATGTTTTTCGGGACCCTGGAGGTGACCGGCCGCTAGCGCGGTTGGCTGGACCCGCTAAGCGGAAATCCAATCCGGGACACCGTTGACCGATTCGCCGGAGCTGGTCCCCCCGGCCGCCCGCCAAAGTGGCGCGTGAAGACCGATCGGCCAATTTAAATTCAGTCAGTTGTTGGGAAGGGCGTCGGGTCTTAGATCCGGCGCCCTTCTTCTTTGCGGCGAGCTACTCGTCGTCTTCGTCTGCCGCTTCAGCCTCGTCGCCGGCTTCTAGCTCGACTTCTTCTTCGACGATTGCAGCGTCCTCGCCGATCTCCTCGACCGTGGTGGCCTCCGGTGCCTCTGTGGCCTCCAGCTCGCCACCTTCGACTTCTTCGACGTTTCCTTCGGCGTCTTCAACAACCATCGCGACAGCGCTGACAATGTCGCCCTCGCGCACGTTCATCGTCTTGACGCCTTGCGCGCTTCGGCCATATCGGTTGATTCCGCTGACCGCCGTCCGTTGGACCATTCCCTCGCGCGAGATGAAGACGAGGTCCTGGTGCTCGCGCACGACGAGCGCGCCGGCGAGGCCGCCCTTCGCTTCAGTCATGGTGATCGTTTTCACGCCCTTGGCACCGCGCTTTGTCTTGCGGTACTCGCGCACCTGCGTGCGCTTGCCGTAACCGTTGTCGGTGATCACGAGCAGGTCCATGTCGTCGCGAGCGATGTCCATCGCGATCACCTCGCTCTTGTCGCCAACGTCCATCCCCTTGACGCCGCTCGTGCTGCGCCCCATCGAGCGGGCATCGGATTCCGCGAAGCGGACCGTCAAGCCGGCACGCGAGGTGATCAGGACCTCATCGTCCTTGTCGACGCCGCGAACAACGATCAGCTCATCATCGTCACGAATCTTGATCGCGATGATGCCGTCGGCCTTGATCGGCGTGTTGTATTCCTGCAGTTCGGTCTTCTTGACCGTTCCCTTCTTCGTTGCGAAGACGAGGTACTGCGTCTCGGTAAAGTCGCGCGTCGCAAGCACCGATTCGATCCGTTCGCCCTCACGCAGCGGCAGAACGTTGACGAGCGCGCGGCCTTTCGCCGTGCGCGATGCCTCGGGCAGCTCGTAAACCTTCGAGCGGTAGACCTTGCCCCGGTTCGAGAAGAAAAGCAGGAAGTCGTGCGACGAGCAGACGAAGAGGTGCTCGATGAAGTCGCCGTCCTTCATATCCATTCCGGTCACGCCACGGCCGCCGCGCTGCTGCTGGCGGTAGGTGCCAAGCGGCAGCGACTTGATGTAACCGGTCTGCGTGATCGTTATGACCATCTGCTGATCGGCGATCAGGTCTTCAATGTCGATCTCATCTTCGCTCTGCGAGATCAGCGTGCGACGCTCATCGTTGAAGCGCTCGTTGATCTCGCTGAGCTCTTCCTTGATCAAATCGAGCACCGCCTGCTCGCTCCCGAGCAGCTCACGGAGCTCACGAATCCGTTCCATTACGTCGTCGTGCTCGCTCTTGATTGCATCCGACTCGAGGGCGGTCAGCTGAGCGAGGCGGAGCTCAAGGATCGCGCTGGCCTGAATTGCCGAGAGCTTGAAGTCCTTGACCAGCTTCTCACGCGCGACATCGCGATCAGGAGCAGCGCGGATCAGTTTGATCACGGCGTCGAGGTTGTCGAGCGCGATCAGCAGACCCAGCAGGATGTGAGCGCGAGCCTCCTTGATGCCGAGCTCGTGCTTGGCGCGGCGCACAACGACCTGGCGCTGATGGGCGACATAAGCCGTCAGCACCTCGCGCAGCGAGAGCGTCCGTGGCACGCCGTCGACGAGCGCGACCGTGTTGACGCCGAAGGTCGACTGCATCGAGGTGTGCTTGTAGAGCTGGTTTAGAACGACCTTTGGAATCACGTCGCGCTTGAGCTCAATCACGAGCCGCATTCCGTTGCGGTCTGATTCGTCGCGCAGATCGGTGATGTCGGGAATCTTCTTCTCGTGAACGAGCGCAGCGATCTTCTGAATCAGGCCGCCCTCGCCGCCCTTCTTGACCATGTAAGGCAGTTCGGTCACGACGATCGCTTCTTTGCCCTGCGTCAGCGGCTCGATGTGGGCCTTGGCCTGCACGCGGACGCGGCCCCGGCCGGTCTCGTATGCGTCGCGGATCCCCTGAACGCCGAGGATCGTGCCACCGGTCGGGAAATCGGGGCCCTTGACGTGCTTCATCAGCCCGTCGAGTGAGATATCCGGGTCGTCGATCAATGCGATCGTCGCGGAGATCACTTCACCGAGGTTGTGGGGCGGAATGTTGGTCGCCATGCCGACGGCGATCCCCGATGATCCGTTGACGAGCAGGTTTGGGTAGCGCGCCGGCATAACCGTCGGCTCCTGCGTGCGGCCGTCATAATTGGGAACGAAATCGACCGTGTCCATGTCGAGATCGCGCAGCATCTCGGTAGCCAGGCGCGTCATTCGCGCCTCCGTGTACCTCATTGCGGCAGCCGGGTCATCGTCGACCGAGCCGAAGTTACCTTGGCCGTCGACGAGCGGGTAGCGCATCGAGAAATCCTGCGCCATACGCACAAGCGCGTCGTAGATCG
>CAJBIG010000094.1 GCA_903953065.1 uncultured Solirubrobacterales bacterium | reverse complement strand
GCGCCGTGCGGCTTGACGTGCGTCACGCTGCCGCCCTCCTCACCGGCGATCTGCATCAGCAGCGAGAGCTGTTCTTCGACCTGCGAGGCAATCTCGCCGACAGGCAGCGCCAGTTCAATTCGGCCAAAATTCTCACGGTCGCAGTAGCCGGGGTGGGCGCCGATCCGCACGCCGCGCTCAAGCGCAGCGGCGCAGGCGTGGCGCATCGTCTCCGCGTCGCCGGCGTGGCCGCCGCAGGCGATATTGGCGCTGGTCACTACGTCGAGCAGCGCTGCGTCGGCCGCCCAGCCCTCCGGTCCACTTCCCTCCGCCATGTCGGCGTTGAGGTCCATCCTCGCTGTCAGGCCTCCGCGGGCGGCAGCACGGCCGGGGCGCCGCAGTCAACGAGGCAATGAGGGATCACGACCGAGCCGTCGGCCTGCTGGCCGTTCTCAAGCAACGCGATGATCGTGCGGCCAACTGCAACGGCGGTCCCGTTGAGCGTTGCAAGCAGTTCCGGCTTGCCGCCTTCGCGCCGCATTCTGATTGCCAGACGTCGGGCTTGGAAATCGGTTGTGTTCGAGGTTGACGTCAGCTCGCGGTAGCGCCCCTCACTCGGCAGCCAAGCTTCGCAGTCGAACTTGCGCGCGGCAGAGGCACCGAGGTCATCGATCGCGATGTCGACGACGCGGTAGGGGAGGCCGAGCGCGGTGAGGATCTGCTCCTCAATTGCCAGCAGCCGCAGGTGTTCGTCCTTGGCCTCCTCGGGCGCCGCGAAACTGAACATCTCGACTTTGTCGAACTGATGAACGCGGAAGATGCCGCGCGTGTCGCGGCCGGCCGAGCCGGCTTCGCGGCGGAAGCAGGGAGAGAAACCGGCGTAGCGCAGCGGCAGTTTCTCGGCGCCGAGAATCTCATCGGCGTGGAGCGAAGCGAGCGCCACTTCGCTCGTCCCGACGAGGTAGAGATCGTCATCGGCAAGCCGGTAGATCTGCTGCTCGGTGTCGGGCAGGAAGCCGGTGCCGTGCAAGGCCTCCTCGCGCACCAGCACCGGGGGGATTACCGGCTCGAAGCCGTGCTCGCCAAGCAGCTCCAAGGTCCAACGGACCAGAGCCAGCTCGAGCATCACGAGCTCACCGCGCAGATAGGCGAAGCGCGCGCCTGAGAGCCTGGAGCCGCGCTCCATGTCGATTCGCGCTCCGGCGAGGTCGAGGTGGTCGCGCGGTTCGAAATCGAACTTCGGTTGCTCACCGCACTCGCGCAGCACGGTGTCCTCGGCCGGGGCATCGTCGTCTGGGAGGTTCGGCAGTAGCGCCAGCGCGCCGTCCAGCTCGGCCTCGGCGATCTGAAGCTCAGCGTCGAGTGCTTTCGCTCGCGCCGCAACGTCTTTCATCGCGGCGATCTGCTCATCGGCCGATTCGCCGCTCGCCTTGGCGGCCGAGATCGCCTCGTTGGCCGCGTTCTGTTCGGCGCGCAGCGCCTCCAGCTGTGGAAGCAGAGCGCGCCGCTGCTCGTCAAGTTCGATCACTCGGTCCAGGCCCTCGGCTCCGTCACGCCGTTCGAGCGCAGCCCTTACGACGTCCGGTTCACTGCGAAGGCGCCTTAGGTCGAGCATCGAGCGCCGAACCGGCCCCGCTATTCGCCAGCGTTCGCTGGCACGGGCGCGCACTTCGCCGTGCTGCCAGTACCGCTCATCGCTTCGCTACCGGCGTACTTGGCGAGGAATGCGGCGACCTGCTCGCCCTCCTTGCCGACAACGATGTTGGCGGGCATGATCGCCCCCGAGAAGCCACCGTTTTGGATCGCGTAGATCACGTTCTCGTAACACTCTTTACGAGTGTTGAAGTTTGGCCCGTTTGTCCTCTCAGCGCTCGAGACCTTCGCCGCAGAGCCTTCAGCGCCAACAGCGCTCAGTGTGTGGCAGCCGGAGCAGCGCTCGGCGAAGAGCTTGCTTCCTGATTGAACTGCGGCCGACTGGCCGCTGACGCTGTTGCCTTCGGAGCCGCAGGCAGCGACGACGAAGCTGGCGGCAGCGATCAGGAGTAATGGCAGTAGGCGGCGAAGCAACATGCGGCTGCCAATAATACGAGAGAGACGCGCGGATCGCTGGCCGCCCGACCAAGTTGGCACGCAAATCACGCCGTTGCGAGTACTCGCAACGCAAGAAAAGCGATTACGAAGCAGGCAATCGCGGCGACCGCAAGCTCACGGTGAGCGATCGTCATCACAATCAGATGCTGCTCGCTCTGAGGCAGTTCACCGACCGCCTGCGCGTCATCGAGCTCGTGCGAGCTGAGCACCGCATCGGCTGACGCGACGCGGAGCTGCTCGGCGATAATCGCGACTGCGATCGGCAGCAGCATGTAAAGCCAGAAGAGGCCGCTGGCGGGCTTGTAGCCGGCGACAAAAACAATCAGCGCGACGGCCGCGAGCAGCGTTGTCGCCAGCTGCGTAATGCGCCAGAGAATCCAAAATCCGCGCTCCAGCGATCCTTGCCACCACGCCCACGCGCCAGCAAGCGTGCCGAGCACGGCGAGGGCCGCGACGAGCAAGGCCGCTATATCCGCTAGTTGTCGCAATTTGAGCTCATTGTCACGATCTCTGATCGGTAGCCTTCGCGCCGCTATTAGGTGATACAACAACAGATCGTGCTGTCTACTTACGCCCCTGCCCTGATCTTCATCGCCATCGGCGCCACGATCGGCATCGTTTTTGGCCTGCTGAACAAGTTTCTCGGGCCGACGCCGCGTGCCAACAACCACAAGTCCGACCCTTACGAGTCGGGGATGCCATCCGAGATCAAGCAGGGCTTCCGCTTCGGCATCAGCTTCTACATGATCGCGATCCTATTCCTGCTCTTCGACATTGAAGTTCTTTTCCTCTACCCGATCGCCGTCCAACTTCGCGCCTTTGGAACCTTCGCGCTGCTTGAGACGATCACATTCATCGGCTTGCTCTTTGTTGGCTTTGGCTACGTCTGGCGTCGCGGAGCACTGACATGGAAGTAATCCGCCAGAAGGCGACCGACTCGGAAGAGTTCCGTGCTCAGGGGCTGCGCGCGCGCGACATGCTTCGCGGTGACCTCGACGACAAGGACCTCGACGAGTTCGTTCAGGAGCGTGTTCTAACGACGACGCTGGAGAAGGCCTCCGATTGGGCGCGCGGCAACTCATTCTTCCCATTGACCTTCGGCCTTGCCTGCTGCGCGATCGAGATGATGACCGTCGCCGCCTCGCGGCTCGACATCGCTCGCTTCGGTTACGAGGCCTTCCGCGCTTCGCCGCGCCAAGCCGACCTGCTCGTTCTCTCCGGCCGCATCTCGATCAAGATGGCGCCGGTGATCCGCCGCATCTACGACCAGATGCTGGAGCCCAAGTATGTGATTGCGATGGGTGCCTGCTCCAGCTCGATGGGCGTCTTCAACAACTACGCAATCGTCCCAGCCGACAAGTTCATGCCGGTCGACGTCCACGTGCCAGGCTGCCCGCCGCGGCCGGAGGCGCTGATGCACGGCATCCTCGAGCTGCGCTCGATGGTCCACGGCGACCCAACTCTCGGTTGGCGCGAGCGCTACAAAGCTGAAGGAACGGAAGAGGTGTACCCGCTCGCTCCGGCCGACGCGACCGGAGTAAACGTCTTCGGCGCCGGTGGTACGGAGGGAACGAATGCCTGACGCAGCAACGCTTGAGCGGCTCGTTGGCGCGCTGAAAGCAAGCGACGCCGAGAGCGTGATCGACACCGTCCAGAGCCCTGGTCGAGTCGCGATCGAGGTCAAGCCCGAGTCGATCGTCGGCTCGCTCGAGGTGCTGCGCGCGGCGGGCTACGAGTTCCTCGCCAGCGTTCACGGCATCGACTACTACCCAAACGAGCCGCGGCTCGGCGTTGACTACGAACTGCTCAGTCGCGAAGCCTGCGACCGCGTCGCCTTGACGTTGCGCGTCTCAATCGAGGACCCGCACCTGCCGTCGGTTACGCCCGCGTGGCCTTGCGCGAACAACCATGAGCGCGAGGCTTACGACATGTTCGGCCTGATCTTCGACGGCCACCCTGACCTGCGGCGGATCTTGATGCCTGAGGATTACGAAGGCCACCCGCAGCGCCGCGACTTTCCAATCGGCGGCGAGCCGGTTCTCTTCACGCACAACGAGCACAACGTTCCGCGGTGGTTTGAATGAGCGCAGCCGATCCCACTGAGCGCGAGCTCAGCGACTACCGCAAGATGGAAGCGAGCGTCACGATCTCGGAGACGACCGAGTTCGAGGGTGACCGCGAGCTGTTGACGCTCAACCTTGGCCCGCACCATCCGGCCACGCACGGCGTGCTGCGCCTCTTAGTAACACTGGATGGCGAAGTTATCCGCCGGCTGCAGCCGATCTTCGGCTACCTCCACACGGGAATTGAGAAGACGGCTGAGCAGAAGAGTTATTGGAAGGCAATCCCGGTAGTCGAGCGGATGGATTACGTCTCCTACTACTTCAACGCGATGGCCTACTGCGGCGCTGTCGAAACGCTGCTTGAGGTTGAGATTCCCAAGCGCGCCCAATACTTGCGCGTGATCCACATGGAACTGAACCGGATCATGAGCCACCTCGTCTTCCTTGGCACCAGCGCGCTCGACCTCGGCGCGATCTCGGTCTGGTGGTACTGCTTCCGCGAGCGCGAAACGCTGCTCGACCTCTTCGAGAT
>CAJBIG010000093.1 GCA_903953065.1 uncultured Solirubrobacterales bacterium | reverse complement strand
GGCCGGACGGCCGTATCCGTACATCCCGCCGAACGAATTCAGCGATCGGATCGATTACGTCTACGCAGGTGGCGCTGCGACGCCAACCGCTAGCGAGATCGTCGGCGAGCAGGGCAACCCAGCGGTCGCGATCGGGCTGAATCCCTATCCGAGCGACCACCGTGCGGTTGTTTCTGAGTTCAGCGTGCGGCCCGCCGCGGCTCCGGCGCTGATAACAACCGACCGACCGACCGTCGTTGGCGGCAGGCCGGTAGTCGTTCGTTTCGTTGTTCCCAACCATGGCAAGTGGTCGGTCGCGCTAGTGCCACGCGGAGCTAACGTCAACCGTGCGATCAGCTCCTATGGCACCAATGCAGGGCCACAGGATCAGGCCGATCGAACATCGATCAAACTGGCCACGCGAGGAATGACGCCGGCTGAGTACGACGCGATCCTGGTCAGCGCCACCGGCCGCACTCTCGCCAGACACCGCTTCACAGTCGTTGCCGCTGGTGCGCGGCCGTCGCTCAGCGTTTCCAAGCGCGTCGTGCGGCCGGGAGCGCCAATCCGCGTTAGCTGGCGCGGTGCGCCAGGCTGGCGCAACGATTGGGTCAGCGTAAGTCTGGCTGGTAATCCCGACACAGTCGACTACATCGGTTACGTCTATACCGGTGCGCGCGTAAATGGTTCTGAGATGATCACTGTCGACGATCTCGGCAAGCTCAAGAAGGGGCGCTACGTAGTGCGCCTCCTGCGCGACGATCATTACGACGTGCTCGCGCAGACCAGCTTCTCAGTCCGCTAGGCCGAGCCGGCTGTGCGACTGCCCGATAGGCACTGAGCCGCTCCCCATCAAGGTTACATAATCTACATTATCGAGCATTGAAGCTCGAAAGCGGCCTGGGTCAAGGGATCTGGCTCCAAACTCCCCTGCTTGCAGAGCGTTGCCGGGTTTACGAGAGCGGGCCGCTGGCGAAGAGCGAGCTGCGCTCGACCGTGCGGCCGCCGACGGGAAGGCTGTAAAGATCGCCGTCGCTGGCGATCCATAACGGGCCTGTAAAGCGCTCTTTTGCGTCACCGAGGTACGGACCTTCGAGCGCCTTGATTGGCAACGGCGGAATTACGTGGGTCATAGCCAGCGCGCCAACACCGGCGTCGCGCGCGGCGTCGGCAGCCTGCGCAGGTGTCGCGTGATAATCGGTGACATCGACAAGGATCTGTGCGCGGTTTTCGAAACCGGCTTCACGGCTCGCATTTTCGACCAGTTTGAGCAGATCGGCCGAGAGCGCGTCGTGGACGAGCAAGTCGGCGCCTTGCGCGGCGTCGACGAGGCTTTGCGTGTAAACGGTGTCACCGCTGACGACGATGCTCCGGCCCTTGTAATCGAAGCGGTAGCCAACTGCCGGCGTGGCCGGCGAGTGGTCAACCTCAAAGGCCGTGATCACCAGTCCCCCATCTTCCAGCACCACCTTCGAAGTTTCGCCTGGCTCAAATTCAAACGGCTCGGCGACCATCCCTGCAGTTGCCGAAGGCGCAATTGACTCGCCGTGATGGGCGGTGCGGTAGGAGTTGTCAAGCGCGTAAGCCTCGTTGTAGCCATTGACGACGCGGTCCACGCCCACCGGCCCGAGTACGCGCAGTTTTGTCGTCGCGGCGTTTGCCACCCAGCGCTGCAGCGTGACGCTGCC
>CAJBIG010000092.1 GCA_903953065.1 uncultured Solirubrobacterales bacterium | reverse complement strand
GCCGATGCCGGCGACGTTCGCGAGCCCGTCGAGGCCGGCGTCGCCAACGTGGGCGGTGATCGCTTCGACCGCGGCGGCGATGTCATCGTCGCTTGTGATGTCGAGGTGGAGCTTTGTGAGGGCGTCCTGATCGTTTGGCTGCTCGTTCGCTTCGACCGAGCGGTCGCCGGCGAAGACGTGGTAGCCGGCCTCGAGCGCGGCCTCCATCGTTGCCTTGCCGATCCCTGACGAGGTTCCGGTGATCAGGATGTGTTTGTGCGGTGCGGCCATTGCGGGTTCCTTTGGGTTGCTGGTGAGGATCTCTGGTACGTTCGACCTCGGAGCATACGATCACGTGGCTCTACTCCTCGCCGATCTTGCGCTGAAAGCTTGCGCCTCTTCCTCTAGGAATCAACCGCAGGTCTACCCGGAGGAACGAATGCTTGGAGCAATGAAGTCATCGGCACGCCTGTGGTTCATGGCCGCGGCGGCAACGATCATGGTCGCGGCCGGCTTCTCGCTGGCGGCCACCCCAGCCCAGGCCAACGGCTGCATCACGAATACTCCCGGCGTCTCCGACGGAACCGCCGCGCACCCGTTCCTGATTGAGAATGTGGAGAACTTGGAGTGCATGCGGGACAACGCTCAGTACTTGGTTGCTGGCCTCTTCTTCAAGCAGACCGCTGACATTGATCTGAGCGCCCAGCCGATCTGGAACACCACGATTGGCGACCTGAACTTAGGCGCCTTCGCCGGCAACTACGACGGCAACGGCAAGAAGATCACGGGGCTCCAGGTTGCACTTACGCTTCGTTTCGCTGCGCTTTTCGGTACTACGAACGGGGCGACTATCAGCAACTTGGCAGTCTTGAACGCCACAACGTCGCTGCAAGACGGCCACGCTGCGGTGCTCGTGGGGCAGGCAACTGGAACCGTCATCACGAACGTCCAAACATCGGGAACGGTGACCGGCAATGTGGCCGGCGGAATCGTCGCCGATGCACTCGACGGCACATCAATCTCCTCCTCCTTTTCCTCAGCCGCGGCCATCGGCAACATCCAGTGCGACGGCGAGTCTTGTGTGTCCTGCGGAACCGGCGGGGGAGGCCTCGTCGGCTGCGCGGAGAGCCTAACCGCGCTAGCCAACTCAATCACCGACTCCTACTCCAGCGGACCCGTCAGCAGCGACCAGGCCGCCGGCGGCCTGGTCGGGGCCAACGTCGGCAACCTTACGATCACAAACTCCTACTCGCGGAGCAGACTAATCGGCGAGCAGCGCGAATCGGGTCCGATCGCCCGCTTCGGGGGGATTCTCGGCGGCTACGAAGGCGGAGATCTGGCGATCACTTCAGCCTTCTGGAACCCCACCGACGCCGACCACGCGGTAACCAACAATTTCGGAACCGAGGCAACGCAGGCGGCGATGAAGACCGCGGCGCTCTACACAGCTGGCGGCTGGGACATAGCCGAAACCACGCCGACGACAAAGAAGTGGATTAGCTGCAGCACCCAAAACGACGGCTACCCCTTCCTTCAGTGGTACGCGGCGCAGCAGGGCTGGACTTGCACTGCCCCGACACCGCCCGGCCCAGTTCCGCCAGGGCCCACACCACCAGGGCCGCCGAACGCGTTTGTAACGAGAATCACAGGCACCTCGAGCACCTCGGTCAGCTCTTTCATCACGGTGCCAGGGGCTGGCTCGACCTCGCAGGCGGGAACATTCAACAGCTCCTCGAGCGGGCGCAGCGCCAAGCTGACCACTGCCTGCCGAGGAACGAAGAAGGTCACCAAGGCGGGGCGCTACCGCCTGAGCTGCCAGCTCACCTCAGCGGCCCGCTCGGCGCGACGCAAGGGCTCGATCCGCGTGTCGCTGAAGACAACCTTCACCCCCACCGGCGGCGCCGCACGCAGCGTCACGCGCAACGTGACACTTAAGAAGACCAGCAGCGGCGTAACCGGCTAGCCGCGCGAAGATTGCGCGCAAGCGGCAAGTCGCCCGACATCGGACTCTCGCCAACAGCGATCTACAACCCCGCGGCGAAGTCGTCTACACGCACGACGGTCTTCGGCGACGTAACGAAGAGCAATACGCCTATGTTGCCGTATAGTCACGGCTATGCCTGTCAGCCACGCGCTCTCACAAATCCCGTCACGCTTGATCTCTTTGTCGGCCTGCCTGGCGGTCACAGGGCTGGTGGTCTTGGCCGCAGGCCCCACCACGGCTTCCGGCGGCGCCCCGGGGCTGGGCACAACCGAGGTTCCATTCGCCAGTACGGGTACATGGACGGTCCCCGCCGGCGTGACGACGGTCGATCTGCTTGTGGTCGGCGGCGGCGGTGCGGGCGACGGGGCTACCAGCGGCGGCGGTGGCGGTGGCGAGGTAAAGGTTTGCGCGGGCGTCGCGGTCACTGAAGGCCAAGTGCTCACCGCCACGGTCGGCGATGGGGGAACGGCCGGAACGGCCGGCAGCAACTACAACGGTGGCGATGGCGGCACCTCGTCGACCGCCGTCGGGGCGAGCCCTGCCTGCTCGGCCAACGGCGGCCAGGGCGGCCGCAGCGGAGGATCGGCCGCCGCGCCGAACTACTACTCCGGAGGACCCAGCGGAAACGGTACCGCGGGCGGATCGAGCGGCAACAGCCAGGGCGGCGGCGGGGGCGGAGGCGCGGGCACCGCTGGCGGCTCGCTTGAGTTCGACCCAGTCAACTACTACGCCTTCGCCGGGGACGGAGGCAGCGGAGTCACCCCCGCCTCCCGCTCAACCCCCGGACTCTTCGCCGATGTAACCGCCACCTACTATGGCGGCGGTGGAGGCGGCGGTACCGACCCAATCACTCCCGGAACCGGAAACGCCGGCGCCGGGGGCAACGGCGGAGGCGGCGCGGGCCTCCTGCGGGTTCCGTCTGCCCCGCTGAACGGCGAGGCGAACACCGGCGGTGGCGGTGGTGGTGGCAGTGGTGCTTCCAGCGGCGGTAACGGCGGAGCGGGATACGTAGTCGTGCGTCACGTGCCGCCCAGCCCCACGCCTACACCTCCGGGCCCGGGTCCAACTCCTCCGGGCCCGACGCCAAAGCCGTCGAACGCTTTTGTCCTCACGCCATCAGGCTCGTCAACCTCGTCGCTTCAGTCGGTCATCACTACCAATGGCCCCGGAGTCGCTCTGCAGCAGGGAAGCTTCAGCAGCCTGGCTACCGCCAGGAGCGCCAAACGACTGACTGCCTGCTCGGACTCGAAGAAGATCACCAAGGCCGGCCGCTACAAGCTGGGCTGCACGCTGACTTCAGCGGTTCGCTCAGCGCGCCGCCGCGGCTCCGTCCGCGTACTGCTGCGCACCACCTTCACGCCAACCGGCGGCGCCGCCCGCACAATCACGCGGGTCGTCACGCTTAAGAAGACCAGCAGCGGCGTAACCGGCTAACCGCGCGAAGCCTTAACCTCCGAGCGGATGATTGAGCCCGGCGTACCGCGCGACACAGCCCCGTCCGACCTTGACGCGCCACCGGCGCTGAAGCTCGCGATCCTCACCTGTATGGACGCGCGGATCAACCTTTGGGATCTGTTCCATCTTGGCCTTGGCGACGCGCACGTGATTCG
>CAJBIG010000091.1 GCA_903953065.1 uncultured Solirubrobacterales bacterium | reverse complement strand
CTCAGCACGCCGACGTGCTATCTTGCTGCGCACATAGCTGGACACATCTAGAGGGGTGGAGGGACTGGCCCGTTGAAACCCCGGCAACCTCCCGAAAGGGAAGGTGCCAATTCCTGACAGATGTGGTGGAGGTCTCATACCTCCGCCACTTGACGGCGGAGGTTTTTTAATGAGTGCCACCAATCTGAAGTGCCGCGAATGCGGATCTGAATACGACCTAGACCCGATCTACGTCTGCGAACGTTGCTTCGGGCCTCTTGAGGTTGCATACGACAACACTGCGTTGGGTCAGGACATTCCTGAGCTACGCCGCCGGATTCAGGGTGGGCCACAAAACCTGTGGCGCTACTCCGACTTCCTGCCGCTGCCTGACGGCCCTCCAGGCCCGTCGGGCCGCAACTCGTCTCGCGTCGGCCTTGCAGCCGGTTGCACGCCGCTGATCCGCGCCGACCGGCTCGCTGAGCGGCTCGGGCTCGGTGAGGTATGGGTGAAGAACGATGCCGCCAACCCGACGCATTCATTCAAAGATCGCGTCGTAAGTGTCGCCGCTGCCCGTGCCCGCGCCTTTGGTTTCGAAGTTCTGGCTTGCGCCTCAACCGGCAACCTTGCGAACTCTGTCGCGGCCAACGCGGCTGCGCTCGGAATGGAGAGCTACGTATTCATTCCGGCCAATCTCGAGGAGCAGAAGATCCTCGCTACCGGCGTTTACGGCACCAACCTGGTCAAGGTCCGCGGCAACTACGACGACGTCAACCGGCTCTGCATGGAGCTGAGCGGCGAGCGCAACTGGGCCTTCGTCAACGTCAATCTTCGCCCGTACTACGCCGAAGGCTCGAAGACAATTGCCTATGAAGTCGGCGAGCAGCTTGGCTGGCGCACGCCGGACAGGATCGTCTCACCGGTCGCCTCGGGCTCGCTCTTTACAAAGATCGGCAAAGGCTTTGCCGACTGGCTCGATCTTGGCCTGCTCGAAGGGGATCTGCCAACGATGAACGGCGCTCAGGCTGCTGGCTGCTCACCGGTTGCCACGGCATGGGCTGAAGGCCGCGACTTCTGCCAGCCGGTCAAGCCCGACACGATCGCCAAGTCGCTTGCGATCGGCAACCCGGCCGACGGTCCTTACGCGCTCGAACTTGCGAAGAGCAGCGGCGGCTCAATCGACTCAGTAACCGACGACGAGATTCGCGCTGGGATTCGCCTCTTGGCCGAAACGACCGGCGTCTTCACCGAGACGGCCGGCGGCGTCACCGTTGCGACGTTGGCGAAGCTGGCCGAGCGTGGCGAGATCGGCCGCGACGAGTCGGTCGTGGCAGTGATCACCGGAGATGGCCTCAAGACGCTTGACGCCGTCCGCGGCAGCTTCGAATCATTCGAGATTGAGCCGACCTTTGACGAGTTCACCTCGAAGGTCGAGGCGAGTCTGGTGGGTGCGCAATGAGCGTCACCGTGAAGCTGCCAACCCAGCTACGCGCAAGCGCCGGAGGCGAGGGAGCCGTTGCTGTTGAGGCATCTACAGTCGGCGAGGCTCTCGAAGCACTGTACGTGGCCTACCCGGAACTGCGCGAACGGCTCAGCGATGAGGACGGAACGCTGCGGCGGTTCATCAACGTTTACGTGGCCGGCGATGACATCCGCTTCGGCCAGATGCTCGATACGGCGGTTTCCGACGGTCAGGAAGTGCAGATTCTTCCCGCGGTCGCCGGCGGCTGAGCGGACACTTCGCCAGTCGCGGGTTTTCGCATGAAGACTGCGGTAATACACGCTCACGGCGCCGCCGTTGGCTGGCAAAACTGTGATTCCGGCGGAGTCCGGGTTTCCCAATGGCCACTGTTGAATCCAACTCCGCCCAGGCACTCAAACTTGAGTTGGTCGCCTCGTCCGACTGTCTCGCTTGCCAAGCATGCTTCAGGCGAGGGGAACTTGACCGCATCCCGCCGACAGAGGTCTACGGTTGTCCGCTTGGCGCCGCTATTACAGAAGATTCGGCCTTCGACCTACAGACGGGCGAACTAATCGCCACCCGCGCAGAGCGGCCGTGTGGCAGGCCGTTCTGGGAGTCCGCCTCGTCCGGGGGGCTCTTCAGCTACCTGTTGACAAGCCCTGACGAGTAGCGATCGAAGAGGGCACAAGCCTCGGGTTCGGCAGCAGATCGGTCCACGCGCCCGGCAGGATTCGAACCTGCGGCCTCCCGCTCCGGAGGGGCTGCCGGAAACCGACGAGGGCCCCGAAACTCAGTAGTTATCGGGAAAGCGTCCTCGCGGACTTGCGCCTCGAAGGGTCTTTATCGGGCAATAAAGGCACCAAAAGGCACTGAGCTGAGCGGCTTCCCGCCTTCGG
>CAJBIG010000090.1 GCA_903953065.1 uncultured Solirubrobacterales bacterium | reverse complement strand
GGCCACCATGGCCGCTCTTGATTCCAAAGCCGAGTGATTCGTAGAGCTTCAGAGCCGGCTCGTTCGCTTCGTTGACGTCAAGCTCAATTCGGCGGCAGCCGCGGCTGCCCGCGTGTTCGACGGCAAACTGCGTCATCGCTTTGCCAAGGCCGCTGCCGCGCGCGGGCTCCTCGACAAAGAGATCCTCCAGCAGGCAGTCGCTGCCCGCCTGCCAGATGCCGTAGCGGAAGCGCAGCTGGCAGATTCCCACCGCAGGCCCGTCGCCAATCGCTCCGAGCAGATAGTCGGTCGAGTCATCGGCGATCAGCTTGGTCACCCCGTCGGTGAAAACCTGATCGCTAGGCGAGTCGTAGCCAAGGTCGTCGCGAAAACCGATCAGCAGCCGCGCCACCTCGCCTGCCTCGTCGGGCACAGCGACCCAGACGCGGTTTTCGCTCATTCGGCGGGCGTTTCGCTGACGATGCGCGCGATCGGGTCGCCGGCGCCGATAGCGGCGCCTTCGGTGATCGGCAGCTCGGCGATCGTGCCGGCTTTGTGGGCTGTGATCTCGTTCTCCATCTTCATCGCTTCGATGATGCAGAGCAGCTGGCCTTCCTCGACCGTGTCGCCGGCCTTGACGACGACCTTCCACATGTTGCCCTGAAGCGGCGCTTCGAGAATGTCTGCGCCGCCGCCGGCGCTGCTCTTGCGCTCGCCACGCTTTGGCTTCGGCGCCGCGGCACCAGCCGCAGGAGCGCCGCCGCTTGGCGGCGGGCCGATCACGTTGACGTCAAAGCGGCGCCCGGAGACTTCAACGGTGTACTGCTGCTCAAGCTGCTCGACGCCGTCGGCGTCGATTCGTTCGACAGGCTTCTCCGGCGCGGTCGACTTCAGCCAAGCCTTGTCCTCGGTGAGGTCGCGGCAGATCTCGCCCTTGTCCCACTGCTCGGTTGCCAGCAGCGCGGTGTGGAATGGGATCAGCGTTGTCAGCCCTTCGATTTCGTATTCGCCAAGCGCTCGCAGCATCCGCGCCGTGGCGTGCTCGCGGTCAACGTCCCAGACGATCAGCTTGGCGACCATCGGGTCGTACATCGGCGTCACTTCGCCGTTCTCGCCGACACCCGAATCTACGCGCACGCCGGGGCCGGCAGGTTCGACGTAGCGGCCGATCTTGCCTGGGGCGGGGGCGAAGTTCTTCGCAGCGTTCTCGGCGTTGATGCGGCACTCGATCGCATGGCCGCGAATCTCAACCTGATCCTGCGTTACCGACAGCGGCTCTCCGGCGGCGGCGCGAATTCCTTCGCGCACGATGTCAATCCCCGTCACCATTTCGGTCACGCAGTGCTCCACCTGAACGCGCGTGTTCATCTCAAGGAAGAAATATTCGCCGTCTTGGAGCATTCCTTCGACGGTGCCGGCGCCTACATAACCGACTGCCTTGGCGGCGTCTACGCCGATCTTGCCGATCTTCGCTCGCAGCTCTTCGTCAACAACCCATGCGGGCGCTGGGGCCTCTTCGATCAGCTTCTGGTGGCGGCGCTGGATTGAGCAGTCGCGCTCGCCAAGGTGGATCGTGTTGCCCTGCGTGTCGGCGAGGATCTGAACTTCGATGTGGCGCGGGTTTGGCAGGTAGCGCTCGATGTAGACGCGGCCGTCGCTGAAGAACTTCTCGCCCTCGCGCGAGGCACCGTCGAAAGCCTCTTCGAGTTCGTCGGCTGTCAGCGCCACGCGGAAGCCCTTGCCGCCGCCGCCGCCCGTGGCCTTGATCGCAACCGGGTAGCCAACCTCTTCGTCGATGATCTTTCGCGCCAGCTCGACGGTCTCGACGGTTTCCGTTGTCCCCGGCACGATCGGCACGCCGGCGGCCTGCATCAGATCGCGCGCCGAAGTCTTGCTTCCCATCGATTCGATAGCGCTTGCCGGAGGGCCGATGAAGACGATGTCGTTCTCGGCGAGCAGTTCGGCAAAGGGGGCATTCTCTGCGAGGAAGCCATAGCCGGGGTGAACGGCCTCGGCGCCGCTCTCTTTGATCACTTCGAGCAGCTTCTCGACGTTGAGGTAGCTCTCAGCGGCCGGTCCGGGGCCGAGCAGGTAGGCCTCATCGGCAGCTTGGACGTGGAGCGCGTCGCGGTCCAGCTCCGAATAGACAGCGATCGATTTGATCCCCATCTCCTTGCAGCAGCGGATTACACGGAGTGCGATTTCGCCGCGGTTGGCGATCAGAATTGAGCTGAACATTGAGCCGGGGAGCTTACCCGCAGAGTGGTTTTGAGGGAGTCCGGGGGATCACAATTCAGGCCCGGCTTGCGCCCCAGTTGGACGGAAGCTGAGGCTGGCGCTGAACGCCTTCGCTCAGCGCGGCGGCAAGCCAAGCTGGCTGACGCTCGCCGTCTCCGGCTGCTGCCGGGGCATTGTCATCAAGGAACCGGCGTAGCGCAGCGACAACAGCCGCGGCCTCTGCCTCGGATGCGCCGGGGCTACCGATTTCGATCTGGGTTGCTTGCTCTGACATTCTGGCCTGAGATTAGCGCCACGCTGCCTGCACGCGGAACGCCACAGACTCCTTAGAGCGGGATGTTGCCGTGCTTGCGCTTGGGCTGATCGACGCGCTTTGTAAGCAGCGTTTCAAGTGCGCCGATCACCTTTGGCCGCGTCTCGTGCGGGATGATCACATCGTCGATGTAGCCACGCTCGGCGGCCGCGTAAGGATTTGCGAAGCGTTCCTTGTAATCGGCCATCAGCTCTTCGCGGCGGCCCTCCGGCGTCTTCTCGTCGGCAAGCTCTCGGCGGTAGATGATGTTGACGGCGCCCTCGGCACCCATCACGGCCACCACGGCCTGCGGCCAAGCGAAGTTGAAGTCGGCGAGCAGGTGCTTGGAGGCCATCACGTCGTAGGCGCCGCCGTAGGCCTTGCGCGTGATCACCGTGATCTTCGGAACCGTCGCCTCGGTGTATGCGTAAAGCAGCTTGGCGCCGTGGCGGATGATGCCGCCCCATTCCTGCGAGGTGCCGGGCAGGAAGCCGGGAACGTCGCAGAAGGTGAGGATCGGGATGTTGTACGCGTCGCAGGTGCGCACGAAGCGCGCAGCTTTTGAGGAGGCGTCGATGTCGAGCACGCCGGCAAGCTGCGCCGGCTGGTTGCCAACAACTCCAACCGAGTAGCCGTTAAGGCGCGCGTAGCCGCAGATGATGTTCTTCGCCCAGTGCTC
>CAJBIG010000089.1 GCA_903953065.1 uncultured Solirubrobacterales bacterium | reverse complement strand
TCAACCTCAATATGGATCTCGAACCGTGGCAGTGGATAGTCCCCTGCGGCCTGCAGGCTCCGATCACCTCGGTCGCCGCTGAAACAGGCGCCGAGGTCGACGCCGACGCGTTCGCAGCCGAGGTCAGCCGTGTTTGGGCCGCCGAGCGTGGCGGCCCGGCAGCGGAGATCAGCGGCGAGCGGCTGGCGGCGCTCATCGCACCAACCGACGCGCCGCTAGCCTGACTCTGTGGCCGACGAGCCGATGATCCGCGCCCATCAAACCCGCTCCCGCTCCAATCCGGGCGGGATGGACGTGAGCGCCGTACTCGGCGCCGATGTGCAACCGATCCGCGCCCGCAAGCCGCCGTGGTTCAAAGTGCCGCCGCCGGGAGGAGAGCGCTATCGCGAACTGACGGCGATGATCAAGGATGAAAACCTCCACACCGTCTGCCAAGAGGCCGCCTGCCCGAACGTTGGCGAATGCTGGGAGCGGGGCACCGCGACCTTCATGATCCTCGGCGACACCTGCACCCGTCGCTGCGGCTTCTGCAACGTCAACAGCGGCAAACCAACTTGGAATGATCCGCTTGAGCCGGCCCGCGTTGCCCGCTCGATCGCAAAGATGGGGTTGCGCCACGCCGTGATCACGAGCGTCGACCGCGACGACCTGCCCGACTACGGCTCAGGAATCTGGGCGGCGACGATTCGCCAGTGCCGCTCGCAGGCGCCGGACTGCAAGGTTGAGGTGCTGACGCCCGACTTCCGAGGCGAAGAGATGCCGCTGGCGAGGGTCCTTGCCGAGCGGCCCGACGTCTTTAACCACAACGTTGAGGTTGTGCCGCGGCTCTACTCGGTCGCGCGCCGCGGCTCGCGCTGGGAGCGCTCACTGCGTGTGCTGCGCAACGCCCGCGCGATCGGCGGCGAGGGTCTCGTTACAAAGTCGGGGCTGATGGTCGGGCTCGGCGAGACCCACGATGAGATCGTCGAAGCCTTCACCGACCTGCGCGAAGCGGGCGTGCAGGTGCTGACCGTGGGCCAGTACCTGAGGCCAACCGAAGAGCACCTGCCGGTCGTGCGCTACTGGCACCCGGATGAGTTCAAAGAACTGGAAGCGGCGGCCTACGCGCTTGGCTTCTCGCACATCGCCGCCGGGCCGCTGGTTCGCTCCAGCTACCACGCCGACGAGCACGTCCCCCAGGAGCGGCCCGGTGTCGGCCCGCTCAGCGCTGCCGTCGGCGCCTAGCCCGAGGGAAGGCCAAAGATGCGTGCCGCGCTACTTGCAATCGTCTTCATCTTCCTGCTCGCCTTCTTCGCGATCACGCTCGTGACAATCCAAACCGAAGGGCTGACCGTGCTTACAGCCCTGTCGATCGTGATCATCGCGCTGATGGCAATCGGCATCTTTGGCGCGCTCGCCAGTGGGGCTGATCGCGACGAGTGACCGCTTCGTATTATCCTTCGCAAGAGACGTTGACCGACCAGTCAGTCAAAGGAGCAGTCCGTGGATCTCAATGACACACCAGAACAGGCCGAGTACCGCAAAGAGGTACGCGCTTGGCTCGACGCAAATAAGGCAGCCGCCCCCATTCTTCAAGGTGAAGGCGCCCTCACCGACCCCGACGAAATTCTCGTCGCTCACCGCGCTTGGCAAGGCAAGCTCGCCGAAGGCGGCCTGGCTGGAGCCACATGGCCCAAGGAGTACGGCGGCCAGGGCATCGGCCCGGTCGAGTCTGTCGTAATCAGTCAAGAGATGCAGGAGGCCGGTGTTCCCGGCATCCTCGACGTGATCGGCGTCGGCATGCTCGGGCCAACAATCATCGCCCACGGCACCGAAGAGCAGAAGCAGCGCTACCTCGGGCCGATGCTCCACGCCGATGAGATCTGGTGCCAGATGTTCTCCGAGCCGGCAGCCGGCTCCGACCTCGCCGCCGTTCAGACGCGCGCGAAGCAGAACGACGACGGCACATGGACGCTGAACGGCCAGAAGGTCTGGACGACGAACGCACAATTCGCCGCCTACGGCCTGATTCTCGCCCGCACCAACCCCGACATCCCGAAGCACAAGGGGATGACGATGTTCATCGTGCCGATGGATGCCGAAGGAATCACCGTTCGCGGCCTCAGGCAGATCTCCGGCGAAGCAGAGTTCAACGAGGTCTTCTTCGATGACGTCGTAATCGACGCCGATTCGGTTGTTGGCGGCGAAGAGAACGGCTGGGGCGTTGGTCTGACGACACTGATGTTCGAGCGCCTGACGATCGGCCTCGGCTCGTCGTCATTCGGTTACCGCGCAACGCGCTTTGCCGAAGCGATCGTGGCCGACCCTGTGGCAGCCAACGACCACGAGGTTCGCCACAACTTCGGCGAACTGGCCGCCGAGCTGGAGGCGATCCGCTGGACCGGCTACCGCTCGATCAGCGCCCTTCAGGATGGGCAGATTCCAGGGCCTGAGTTCGGCCTTGCGAAGGTCACGACCGTCAACTGCGCCGTCCGCGCGGGCGATCTGATCGCCGACATCGTCGGCCCAGAGGCGCTCGACGAGGAGAGCGAGTGGGCTTACATGATCTCCTTCCTACCGGGCCTCAAATCGGCCGGTGGTACTGAAGAGATTCTGCGCAACACGATCGGCGAGCGCGTCCTCGGACTGCCGCCGGAGCCACGACTTGACAAAGGCATTCCGTTCAGCGAACTACGTGCCAAGGAGAAGGAAGGTGCAGCAGCATGAACCTCGGACTCTCAGATGAGCAGGAGTTCCTGCGCGACGCAGCGGCAGACGCTTTCTCGCGCGTAAAGACCCTCGAGGCCGCCCGCGAGGCGATCGAGGACGATTCCGCACTCCCCGACATGTGGCCAACAGCCGCTGAAGCCGGCTGGCTTGGCCTGCTCGTAAGCGAAGAGAACGGCGGCGCCGGCCTTGGCGCCTACGACGCGATGCTGATCGCTCAGGAGGCCGGCAAGGTGCTGGCTGGAGTTCCTCTGCTCGGCGCGCTTCCCGCTTCGATGCTGCTCGACATGGGCGGCAGCGACAAGACCGAAGCCGTTGCGGCAGGCGAGCTGAAGGCCTCATGGCTGCCGGCCTGCCCGCCAAGCTCGATCGAGCCGCGCTGGACGGTTGAGCCTGTCGAAGGCATGGCACGTCCCGACGCCCCGACGGCAACAGTTGACGGCGACACAGTCACCTTCAACGGAACCGTTGGCTGGGCGCCCGACGCCGGCGAGGCAGAGCTGCTCGTCGTTATCGGTGTCGACTCGGACGGCAACCCTGTCGCCGCTGCTGTTGAAGCCGGTGCTTCCGGCGTCACGGTTGACGCCGACTGGCGCTACGACGCGACCCGGCGACTGGCGACGGTGAAGCTCGACGGCGCCTCCGGAACGAAGCTTGACCTCGACGCGGAGCAGATCGCCCGTGCCTGGTACCTCGTTCAGGCGCTAATCGCCGCCGAGTCGGTAGGGACGATGGAGACGGCGCTTCAGGTGTGCCTCGACTACGCCAAGGAGCGCTACACGTTCGGCCGCGCAATCGGTTCGTACCAAGCAATCAAGCACGGAATCGTTGAGATTCTGCGCCGGCTTGAGAACTCCAAGTC
>CAJBIG010000088.1 GCA_903953065.1 uncultured Solirubrobacterales bacterium | reverse complement strand
AGGCTGAGCGAACCTGCCGGGCCGCTGTGCTGCCAGTCCGGGTTGAGCACGATCTGCACCTCCGGGTAGCGCTGGAGCACCTCCTCTGCTCGGTAACCGCCAACAAAACGGACCTCAACCCCGTCGAGTGCTGCGAGTGCGGCAAGCGTCCAGTCGAGAACTCGGCCGTGTTCGGGAATATCAACGACTGCCGAGGGCAGACCGCCCCAGACTGCGCGACCAGCGCCGAGGATCACCGCGAGCGGCGGTTTGTTCGCGCTAGACACGCCGGAATCGTAGCGGCCGCGCGCCATGGCGCTGGGCACCGGCTACCGGCGTTGGCAACGCTGCTCGCGTGATCTGTCGCAGCTTTGGAACAAGCTCCAAGCGGCGTTCGCGCGATCGCCTCAAAGTCTGCCTCCCGAACCTAATCTCGGCGCCAATGGCAGCTTTGATAATTCGATCGGTCGCAGTTTCAGCGGTTGCTTTGCTCGCCGGCCCGATCGCGGCCGAGGCGGCGCCGTGGCGATGGCCGCTGGAGCAACATCGCGTGGCGGAGCGCTTCGATTTCACGCGCGGCGATCGCTTTCGCGCCGGTGCGCATCGGACCCTGACGCTGAGAGGCGCCCCTGGCGCCACGGTCCGGGCCGTCTGCAGCGGCGTCGTCAGCTTCGCCGGAAGGCTGCCTGACGGGCGCCGCGGCGTCACGCTGCGCTGCGGCAACCTGGCTGCAACTCAGCTTGGCCTGCTGCGCCTCGAAGTCAGGCGCGGCGAGGCGGTCGTCGCGGGCCGCCGGCTTGGCTCGCTTGGTTCGGGCCGACTGCTCAGTGTCGGTGCCCGCCGCTGGAGCGACCGCGATGGCTATCGCGACCCGCTGGCGCTCTTCGGCGAGTCGCCTGACGGCTTGCCTGTCGCATCACTGGCGCCGCGCGGGCGCCAAACCCCGCCGCCGCGAGCGACCCGTCGCGCGCACTCGCGAGCCGGCGATCAAGCCCAACCGGCTGCCCCTTGGCTGCTGGGCGCGGCCTGGCTCGGGCTTGGCATCAGCGGCGCGGCGATCGGCGCCGGGATTGCGCTGAGCGGGCGCCGCGGGCGCCGCGACGCTTCAGCGCCGGCGGTGCCTCTGGCCCACCGCTTGCGCTGATCTGGCCGTGACCTCACCGCGTGCCTGCGCGCCCGCTAGCGTTCAGCGCGATGGCTCGGCCCGCTTTCTACGTAACCACTCCGATCTACTACGTCAACGCTGCCCCGCATCTGGGGCATGCCTATACGTCGATCGCTGCCGACGTGCTCGCCCGCCATCACCGCCAGCGCGGCGACGACGTCTTCTTTCTGACCGGCACCGACGAGCACGGCGAGCCGGTCGCGCTGGCCGCCGCCGCAGAGGGGGTTGAGCCGCAGGCGCTGGCCGATCAAAACGCCGAGCGTTTCCGCGCGCTGATGCCGCAGCTTGAGGCAAGCAACGACTTCTTCATCCGCACCAGCGACGAGCAGCACGTAGCGGCGGTGCAAGAGATCCTCGAACGGGTGAAGGCGAACGGCTACGTCTTCGAAGGCACTTATGAGGGCTGGTACTGCCCGCGCTGCGCCGACTTCAAGACGGCCCAGGAAGTCGCCGAAGGGAACACCTGCCCGATTCACAACATTGAGCTCACTCGTGAGAACGAACAGAACTGGTTCTTCCAGCTCTCCGCTTTTCAGGAGCGGCTCGAAGAGCTGTTCGATGGCCAGCCCGACTTTGTTCAACCGAAGACGCGCTACAACGAGGCGCGCTCATTCCTCGCCGGCGGACTTCAGGACGTCTCGCTATCCCGCCGCGGAATCGACTGGGGGATTCCCGTGCCGTGGGACCCCGACCAGACGATCTACGTCTGGTGGGACGCGCTTCTGAACTACTACACGGCATTGACCTACGCCCAGCCGGGTGAGGATTTGGCTGCGCGCTTCTGGCCAGCCAACTACCAATTGATCGGCAAGGACATCCTCAAGTTCCACGCGATCTACTGGCCGGCGCTGCTGATGGCCGCCGACCTTCCGGTTCCCCGCCACCTCTTCGTCCACGGCTTCCTGCTGATGGATGGCGAGAAGATGAGCAAGTCGCTGGGCAACGTGCTCGACCCGTTCGCAGTGATCGAGCGCTACGGCGCTGACGCGCTCCGCTTCTACCTGCTGCGCGACGTGCCTTTCGGCTCCGACGGTTCGGTCTCAGCCGCCGCGTTCGAGGCTCGTTACGAGAACGAGTTGGCTAACGAGTACGGCAACCTGGCGGCGCGGACGATCGCGATGGTCCACCGCTACCGCGATGGCGTCGTCCCGGCGGCGGCTCTTGACGCCAAACTGGCGAGCGACTTTGAAGGCTTGCCGGAGCAGGTCGCGGAGCTGATCGACAAGGCCGAAGTGACGCAGGCTCTGGAGACGATTTGGGAGCGCGTCCGTCGCTGTAACCAGTACGTCGAGGAGCGCGCGCCGTGGACGCTCGCCAAGGATGACGCCACCAGCGACGAACTAGACGTCGTGCTGGCGACTCTCTGCGAGGCGCTGCGCGCGCTGACTGTGCTGCTGGCGCCGTGGCTTCCGGCCAGCGCCGCGAAGCTCCTCGCCGCGCTGGGCGCGGGCGACGACAGCTACGCCGCCGCTGCCTTTGGCAGTGGTTCGCTGGCGGCGATTGAGAAGATTGAGCCAATGTTCCCGAAGGATCCAGACCATGCGAGTTAAACGGCAACGATGATCGACAGTCACACCCATCTCGATTTGTGCGAGGCGTCGAACGAGGAGCTCGTCGCCGAGGCGCTGGAAGTCGGCGTGACGAAGATCCTCACTGTCGGCACCGACGCTTCCAGCTCGCGCGGCGCACTGGCCGCCGCGGCCGAATTCGATTCAGTCTTCGCTGCCGTCGGCCACCACCCAAACAATGCGACCGGTTTCTCCGGCGCCGACCGCGCCGAGCTGCGCGAGCTGGCCGCCGACCCGCTCTGCCACGCCGTCGGTGAGACCGGCTTCGACCAGTACCGCGAAGGTGCGCCACTTGAGGATCAGCGGCTCGCATTCGAAGCGCAGATTGAGATCGCCGGCGAACTTGGCAAGCCGCTGATCATCCACACCCGCGACGCCGACGATCTTTCGATCGAGATGCTGCGCGAGCGCGCAAAAGATGTCCGAGTGATTCTGCACTGCTTCACGATGCCGACGCGGCTGCAGGAGTGTCTTGCCGAGGGTTGGTGGATCTCATTCGCCGGCAACGTCACCTACCCAAAGGCGAGCGAACTTGCCGCCGCTGCCGCGCTCGTGCCTGACGACCGCTTGCTGGTTGAGACCGACGCGCCTTACCTGACGCCGCAGCTGCACCGCGGCGAGCGCAACACGCCCGCGCACGTTGTTCACACGGCCGAGTTTGTAGCTGAGCAGCGAGGCGTCGATTACGCCAGCTTCGATCGCTTGGTCGAGCGCAACGCGGCCGATCTGTTCGGTTGGTGAGCGCCGTGGTCGCCGAGACAGAGGGTGACCTGCCGGTTCAGCCGAGCCTGCGCAGGATTCGCGAATTCAACGTTCGTCCCAAGCACGACCTTGGCCAGAACTTCCTGATCGACTCCAACATCCTTGGCGTGATCGATCGTTTGGCTGGGCTCGGGCCGGATGACGTTGTGCTCGAGATCGGCGGAGGGCTCGGCGTCTTGAGCGAGCACCTCGCGCCGCTCTGCGGCCATCTCCATGTGATCGAGCTTGACCGGGCGCTGGTGCCGGCGCTTGAGGATGCGCTCTCTTCAAGCCCCAATACGACGCTTCACGTCGGCGACGCGATGGTCTTCGACCTAGCCGAGCTGAGCCCGCCGCCGACAAAGGTCGTTGCCAACCTCCCTTACGGGATTGCGGCGACGGTGATCCTGCGCACTGTCGAGCTGCTGCCGCAGGTGACGCGCTGGGTAGCGATGGTCCAGCGCGAGGTTGGCGAGCGTTTCGCTGCCAGCCCCGGCGAGAAGGCCTACGGCGCGCCATCGGTGATTGCTCAGCTCAGTTGTGAGGTGCGCGTTGCGCGGGCGATCTCGCGCAACGTATTCCACCCGGTTCCAAACGTCGACTCGGTTTTGATCACGCTCGATCGAACCGGCCCGCCGCCAGCCGATGATCTGCGCAAGCTCGTTCGAGCCGCTTTCGCGCACCGCCGAAAGGCGCTGCCGCGTTCTCTGGCAACGGCTGGCTACGGCGGCAACGACATCCGCGAGCGCACCCGCGCTGCGCTTGGGAAGCTCGGGCTTGCGCTCGACGTGCGCGCTGAGCGGCTCTCTCCCGACCAGTTCCGCGCGCTACTTGAAGAGCTTCAGCGATGAGTGCGCTGCGCGAGTTGGCTCCGGCCAAGATCAATCTCGGACTGACGCTCGGTCCGCTGCGCGAGGACGGCCGCCACCGGCTCGTGACGGTGATGCAGCCGGTTGCGCTCTGCGACTCGCTTGAGCTGATTCCGGCCGAGATTGGCAGCAGCGGCGATCGGACGCTCTGCCCCGGCGTTGAGGGTGAGAATCTTGTCGACAAGGCGGTTGCTCGTTTTCGTCAGGCCAGTGGCTGGAGCGGCGCTGCGGTCCAGATTGAGATCGAGAAGAAGATCCCCGTCGCTGCGGGGATGGCCGGTGGTTCTGCTGATGCGGGCGCCGCGCTGCGCCTGCTCTCGCGCGTTTCGGGGATATCAGACGAAGAGCTTCTGATGGCCGTCGCGCGGGAGCTCGGCGCCGACGTTCCCGGGCAGCTGCAGCCGCGCCGTTATCTCGCTAGTGGCGCGGGGGAGGAGCTGCGCGCGCTGCCTGAAGCTGCGCCGTTCGGAATCCTCGTAGTGCCCTCGGATCACGGCCTCTCGACAGCCAACGTCTTCGCTGAGGCCGACCGCTTGGCGCTGCCGCGCAGCATCGCTGAGCTTGAATCGCGCCAAGCTGAGCTGGTTGGAGCGCTAGCCGCCGGCGCAGCATTTGCGCCGCCCGAGCTGCTGGTCAACGACCTTGAGCCAGCCGCCGTATCGCTGGCGCCGGAGCTGGCATGGACGCTCGACGAGGTGCGCAGCGCCGGAGCCGAGCAGGCGCTTGTATGCGGTTCAGGCCCAACCGTGATCGGCCTCTTTGGTGAGCTCGACGGCGCCCGCGGCGCGGCGCTCGCGCTCTCGGGCCGCACCCCGGCGCCGTTCGCTGTTGAACCGTGGTATCCCACAGTGATGCCAAATGCCAACAGCGATGGAGCGACAGCGTGAAGGTCTTACCGCTGATCGGCGCCGCCGCACTGGCCTTCTTTCTGATCAACAGACGAAAGAAGCTCGAGCTACCTCTGATTATTGGTGGCATTCTCGCGATCATCGGCCTCTGCGTCTACGCCAGCGGCCTCGTCGTGCTGCCGAACCTCGAAGAGCTGCTGACCAGCGTTGGTTCAAAGCTTGGAAACTGGACTTACCTGCTCGTCGGCGTTCTTGCGTTCCTTGAAACAGGCGCGTTTGTTGGCTTGGTAGCTCCAGGAGAGACTGCGATGGTGGTCGGTGGCGTCGTCGCCGGGCAGGGCGTGATCTCGCTCGTCACGCTGATCGGGGTCGCTTGGCTTGCGGCGGCGCTCGGTGATCTCGTCAGTTATGAACTCGGGCGGCGGCTGGGGCGCGAATTCATCGTCAAGAATGGTCCGCGCTTTGGCATGAACGCCGAGCGGCTGGAGATGGTTGAGAAGTTCTTCGACAAGCACGGCGGCAAGGCGATCTTCATCGGCCGCTTTGTTGGCATCGTCCGCGCCGTCGCACCATTCCTGGCTGGATCGAGCGGAATGCCGCTGCGCAAGTTCCTGCCCTACGACATCCTTGGCGCCGGGCTTTGGGCGACGACCTTCATCATGCTCGGCTACATCTTCTGGCAGAGCTTCTCAACCGTTCTGAAGGTTGCGAAGGAGGGTGCGCTGGGGCTCGGGATCGCGATCAGCGTAATCGTCGCTGTGGTCTGGGTCGTGCGCCACCTGAGCAAGGAAGAGAACCGCCACGCGCTTGAACAGAAGATGCTTGCCGCGCTCGATCGCCCGGGGCTGCGCTTCCTGCAGCCGCTCGTGCGCTGGGCGCAGGGGCCGCTGCGCTTCTTCATCGCGCGGATTACGCCCGGCACGACCGGCCTTGACCTGACGACGCTGCTGACATTTGTTGCCGTCGGCACATTCGCCTACTTCGGTTACTGGATTGTGATCGCTGAGCGCGGCTTTGGAGCGATCGACGAGCAGGTTCAAGGCTGGGCAGTTGATCTCTACAACCCGACTGTCACGGCTGTGGCGGAAGTCTTGACGACGCTGGGAGCGCCGCTGCTGATGTTCACGCTCGTCGCCGTAGTCACGGTCGCGCTGCTTATCCGTCGCCACTGGCTCGAGGCCTTTGTGCTCGGTGCCGGGATGATCATGACCTTCGGCTCGGTCCAGCTCGGCAAGCACCTACTCGATCGCGAGCGCCCGCCGGGAGCGCTGGTTGAGGCAGCCGGTTCCTCATACCCATCCGGCCACACCGCCTACGCCGTCGCTTGGGTTGTGCTGGCGGCTATCGCAGTGCGCCTAATCCCAGCGCTGAAAGGGAAGTGGTGGATCGTCGGCGT
>CAJBIG010000087.1 GCA_903953065.1 uncultured Solirubrobacterales bacterium | reverse complement strand
GCGAGTGCGACGTGAGGATGGTTCAGAGCTGGAACTGAGCGCCGGCGAGGTTCACCTCACCGCAGCCGGAAGCTAAGCGGCAGCCTGATCTTCGGAGCCGCCGTCGGCGCTCGCTTCAGTTTCACTGCCGCTCTCCTGCTTCGCCTTGGCGCCGGCTTCACTCGCCTGATCAGTGCCTTTCTGATCTTCACGCCGCCGGTTCGCGCCGGCAGCGTTTGCTCCACCAGGGCGGCGGCGGCGACTGCGCTTGCGGCGGCCTTTGCCCTTGGGGAAATTGCGCAGCAGTTCGCGCGAGCAGGAGCCCGGCTTGCGAGCCAGCCGCGTCCGTGCTCCACGCAGAACCTCCTCGGCTTCCGGCGTGTGAGCTACAGCGCTTGCCAGAATCGCTATCTGCAAGCGGCGGTCCTGCTCGCGGATCGCCTGAACCAGCTTGCGGGCGTTGCGGGCGTGGGCGGCGCCCGAAGAGTTGACCAGCAGTCCAAGCAGGCGCTTCGTTTCAGGCCAGCGCTGAACCGCGTACTGCTCGTGCAGCTCGCGTGTGTAGTCGGCAAGGCGCCAGATCCAACCTGTGGCCTGGTCGCGACCGCCTATCCGTTTGTCGGCGAGTGCCTGAAGGCAGACCTTTGCGCCTTCGCGGCGCTGATCCTTGCTCCAAGGTTCAATCATGTCGATCGCCAGATCGAATGCCTCCGGGTCCTTCAAGGCGGCGATCTCCTGCAGCGCCCGGATTCGCAGCGGCGCATGGTCGTTGCGTTCGACGACCGTCAGCAGGAAGCGGCGTTTCAGCTCACCGCTGCGATCGAACTGCAACATCGCGCGGGCACGGCGCCAGCCGCTCGGTGCCACGCGGGCGCCGGCCAAGGCAGCCCACATGTGCTGCTCGCCGTAGTCGAGGTTCTCAACGCCGATCCGCCACAGCTCGCGCTCGAATACTTCGTGACGACGGTCCTCTCCGGGCGTTACCGGCAGTACACGACGCTCAACGCGAACCCGTCGGCCACGGCCGCGGCGGACCGGGCCGACGACGATCGCGCCGCCGCGATAGACGTCGCGGTCAAGCAGCGAGTGGAGCGTTACGACGGGATCATCATGGCGTGTTGCCGGGTGGACGAAGTCGACGACGACGCCTGCCTCCTTGCCGGGGTGGCGGCGTGTTACGCGGCCAACGCGCTGCTGGTAGATCCGCTTCGACGCCGTTGGCGCGAGGTGCATGCAGACCGTCGCGCGCGGGCTGTTCCAACCCTCCGCGAGCAGCTGAGCGTTGACCAGCACGTCGATGTCACCGGCCTCGTAGCGAGCGAGAATCTCAGCCAGTTCGCGCTTGGGCGTCTCGCCGGAGACGGCCTCGGCCTTGATGTTGAGGTTGCGGAATGCCTCGGCAACGTTGTAGGCGTGCTGCACGCCAGCCGTGTACACGACGCCGGGAACGCCGTTGAAGCGGGTCTTGTAAAGATCGGCGATCGCCATGTTGAAGGGTCCTTGATCGAGCAGCTCAGCGAGCATCTCTTGATCAAACTCAACGTCAACTTCGCCCTTGCGCAGCGGAACGTTGGCAATCGTGCGAACGCCCGGGCCGGGTGGAATCCGCAGGCAGCGGAGCGGTGAAATAACGCCTCGACGCGCCGCCTGCGCAAGATCAAAGCGCGAGGTTTGGGTCGGGAAGAGATCGGTTACGTGGCGCGCAATAAGCGCACCGGTCGCCGTCATGCCAATGAACACCGGGCCGGTCCACTCGCGAATTGCGGCGCTCGTCTTCTCACCCAGTGCGGTGTGGGCCTCATCGCAGATGACGATTGTGTAAGCGCTCGAGATGTTGCCGGCATGACGAACAAACCACTGGTAGGTCTCGACCGTCACAGGCCCGCTCAAGTCGAGCCCCTCGTCACCGAGCAACGGGCCCGAAATGCGATCGGCATAGCCGCGCGTGCGGATCTCCTCATTGAACTGATCTACGAGGTTGCGGCGGTGAGTCAGAATCAGAATGCCGCCGGTCCGCGAGGCGTCAACGAAGCCCATCGCAGCGACCGTCTTGCCGGCGCCGGTTGCGTGCTCAAACCAGAAGCGCTTGTCGGCATTGGGATCGTCGAGCGCTTCGGCATCGATGTCCTCATCGGTTCCCTCCGGAGCTTCGATCAGGTCAACCTCGACCTCCTCGACCTCCTCGATCACTTCGTCGTCCTCGACGTCCTCGTCCTCTTCGTGTTCCTCGTCGAGCGCCGCGAGCTCGGCAGCGAGTTCGTCGTCGTCTGTGACAATCGCCTCGTCTGGCGCGTCATCAACATCGAAGACCGGCTCTGCGATCTCAATTCCGTCAACCTTCATCCGCGCTGCCAGCAGCGCCGTCAAGGTGCCGGAGAGTGCATCAACCTGATGCGGGTTGAGCACCGTGCCGTCGGCTAGGTGCGGCTCATCTTCGCTGAGCACGCGCTCGAGTCCGAGCAACAGCGACCAAGATCTGCGCCACTTGGTCGAGGGCAGTTCAGCGCCGGCGTCGAGCTCAGCCAGCGCGTAGCCCAGCGCGCGAGCGCGCGGCGAGCCCGGTGCCAAGGCGACGTCAACCTCTTCGCCCGGATAGACGAACTTTTCCAACGTGAACGCTTCAGCGCGCTCTATCTCTTTGCCGGTAGGTACCGGTCCGGCCGCTTGGGCCATTAGCAGTCAGCCATATTGGCGTTTGTTCAATAAAGAGGTGGGAAGCGGCGCAAAGTACTGGCGTCACTTCCCCCAGTCCGGGTACCGCCCGGAGCGGCCACTGGAAGCCTCGCAGGTGAGACAGACGCAGTGTGTCATCAATTATACAGCACCACTATGCGATCCTGAAGAGATGCGCATCGCAGCGATAATTGCCGCCGTCGTCGTGCTCAGCGGCGTTGTAGTCATTGGCCTCCAGCAGGCCACCAGTGAAAACGGCGGCCAAGAGACCGAAACCGTCCGCGCGCCCAGCGCCAGTGAGGCGCAGCGGCGACTGGCAGGCTCGCCGCCCGCGTTGGCGGCGATCCACGCCCAGGCGGGCGAGCTGCTCACCGGCGGTCCGGCGGCTTTGGCGGAGCGGCTTCGGGAACTGCGCGGCTACCCGGTCGTTGTCAACGTGTGGGCCTCGTGGTGTGGCCCCTGCCGCCAAGAGATGCCGGTCTTTGAGCAGGTGTCGGTCGCACGTGGCCGCAAGGTCGCCTTCCTCGGCGTTGATCTTAAGGACAACATCCCGGCGGCGAAGCGACTGCTGAAGGAGTTTCCGGTCAGCTTCCCGAGCTATGGCGATCCGGACGGCAAGTTCTTCAGCGACAACAAGCTGGCCGGCGTCCCCTCAACGATCTTCTACTCGCGCTCGGGAAAGCGGCAACTGATTCACTCCGGCCCTTATTTGAAGGCCTCCGATCTGAACACCGACATCGATCGCTACGCGCTGGTGGCGAAGTGACGCTCAGCGTCGAAGTTGCTGACAACCAATCCCAGATTGACGCGGCGATGGCATTGCGAACCATCGTCTTCGTTGAAGAGCAGGGCGTGCCGCTTGCGGAGGAGATCGACGGTCTTGATCAGCAGGCAACGCACCTCGTTGCGCTCGACGACGGCGAAGTTGTCGCGACCTGTCGCCTGCTGCTCGATGGCACGACGGTCAAACTCGGCAGGATGGTCGTCGCCAAGCAGCGCCGCCGCGAAGGGATCGCGGCTCAGATGCTTCGCCTCGCCGATCAAGAGGCCGCGCTGCTCGGCGGTGAGCAGATCCAACTGGCGGCACAGATCTACGCCGTGGCGCTCTACGAACAGGCCGGCTACATCGCCTACGGCGAGCCGTTCCCCGACGCCGGGATCGAACACACCTGGATGAGCAAACAGCTCATCTGATTGGCAGCGCGCAGTGATCGCCGTGGCGCTGACAAGTCTGCTGGCATTGCTTATTGGCGTCGGCTCCGAACGCCGCTGGGGCGAAGGTGCGCTGGCACTATCGCGCAGGCTGCTCGACATCCTTGCCTACGTCGCGATTCCGCTCGTCGTCTTCTTCACCGTCAGCCACCTGAAGCTGACGACAGGGATCGGCGCCGGGATCGTCTTCGGCTGGACCGAGCGGCTGATCGTAATCGGCCTGGCTTGGCTGATTGGCGAACGGCTGTTGCGGCTGCCGCGTTCAGCGACCGGCGCGATCATGATCTCGGTTGGGCTCGCAAACACCGGCTATCTCGGAATCCCCCTGATCGCGCTGCTGCTTGGCAACGATTCGATCGGCCTCGCGGTCGCCTACGACACGACCGTCACGGCGCCGGTCGCACTGATCGGTGGCTTCGCGATCGGCGCCGCCTTTGGAACGCGCGCCGGCGAGGGCGCAAGAGCGAGGACGAAGACCTTCTTCACGCGCAATCCGGCGCTGATCGCGCTGATCGCGGCCGTTATCGCGCCGAGCTGGCTCAGCCCCGACTGGGCGCGCGATCTCGCGACCCTGCTGGCGGTTTCGATCGCACCGCTCGGCTTCTTTGCCGTTGGCGTCTACCTGATGATCGAGCACGATCAGGAAGGCACGAGGATCTTCCCACCACAGCTGACGGCGCCGGTCGTGACGGCGCTGGCGCTGCGGCTGCTGGTCGCCCCAGGCGTGATGCTCGGCCTCTCAAGCTTCGTGATCGAGGTTCCGGCGGCTTTTCTGATTCAGGCGGCGATGGCGAGCGGCATCACCGGCCTGGCGGTCGGCCACATCTTCGGCCTCGACCTCAAGATCATCGTCGGCGCGATCGCTTGGAGCACGGCGATCGTCGTCGTCGCGGCGAGTGTCGTCGCATTGGCCGGCGGACTGTAGGCTGGCCGCGATGCGGGCGCTAATCCAACGAGTCAGCAGCGCCTCTGTTCGCGTAGACGGCGAAACCGTTGGCGCGATCGGCGGCGGCCTGTGCGTGCTGCTCGGTGTTGGCCCCGGCGACGACGAGGCCTGCTGCGACCGGCTCGCTGAGAAGGTCAGGGCGCTGAGGATCTTCGACGACTCAGAGGGCAGGATGAGCGAGGCGCTCGGCGAGCGCGAGCTGCTCTGCGTAAGCCAGTTCACGCTCTACGCGAGCACCTCGAAGGGCAACCGCCCGAGCTTCACCGGCGCCGCGCCGCCGGAGCTCGCCGAGCCGCTTTACGAGCGCTTCTGCGAACAGCTCGGCGCCGAGCGCGGTCGATTTGGCGCCGCAATGGAGGTTGAGCTGGTGAACGATGGGCCGGTCACACTGATGCTCGAAGTGGATCCGTCGTGAGCCGCCCGCGCGACCAAATTCTTTGCCTCCTGCGAAGCTGCGCGTATGGCTCCTGAACCCCGCCTCGTGCCGCGCTTTGCGGCCGAGCCCCCACACGAACATCTCCCCTCCGGACGCTGGGCGCTGAAGCTCCAGCAAGTTTTCATCGAGGCCTGCGCCTCGATCGAGCCGGACGACGGTGAAGAGCTCGGTCAGATTGGCGAGATCGCCTGGTTCCCTGACCGCACTTGGCACGGCCGCAGCTACATCCCGGCCGTAGCAACGACATCAAACGGGCTTGAAGTTTTTGGCTACATCGCGCACCTGCGCAACGAGGCCGGTGATGAGGACCTCAAAGCCGTCGCCGACGTAACGGCGCAAACCGCAGCCGACAATCCTGACTGGAATATCGACCTCTGCGAGGAGGTCGTTGGATCGTGGCGCGGTGAGACCGATTCGGTCGCGGCGATGACGCTGGTTTGGGGCCGCCCAACGCGCGCCGAGGCAAAGATCGCGACTGCCGAGCTGGCGGGGCTGTGTGTCGATCAGTGCGAGATGGTTGATGACCGCTTCACGCTGCTGGCGCCAGACGACTTCCGCGGCGACATGCTTGAGATCGCCTGCTACGACGGCGGCGGCAAAGAGGTCGCGCGCGAATCGCTCTACGAAGACGACGAGTAGCGCGGTTTCGCCGAACTCTTGGC
>CAJBIG010000086.1 GCA_903953065.1 uncultured Solirubrobacterales bacterium | reverse complement strand
CGCCGTCGAGGCCATTGAGCGTGCCAACGCCCAGATCCCCGGCGGCGAGAACCTCGCCGATCGTGACGTCGCCGTCGTAATTGCGGTCGAGCAGCGCGGCGATCGTCGAGCTCTGCACGACCGCATGATCAGCCGGTGTGGCGCCGAGCTCCGCGTGGTCAACGAGACGAGCATTGAGGGCGTGGATTAGGGCTGGGTCGAGAGCGCTCACCGGGCACAGGGTACTGACGCGGAAGCTCGCTGAACTGCTCTAAGGTACGAATTCACGTAGCTCCTTGGAAGAGTTATTGTGTTTGACTCAATGACCAAGAAGATCGTAACTCTCACAACAATCGTGCTCGCGCTGCTGCCGCTGGCTGTGGCCAACGCCGCCGAGCGCCCCTTTGCGCCGCGCTTCTCAACCAACGTTAATGGTCAGATCACGAGCGCAGCCAACACCCTCCTGCAGTGCCCGAACGACACCGCTGACGCCGGTCTTAACGCGCAGTGCAACCAGGCTCGGGCTGGAATAAACGCCCGCAACAACAACTCGATGGACATGCGGATGGTTGACGTCGACAGCGATCCGGCGACCTTTAACTCGTCGAGCGCCGATCTAACGCTGCCTGCCGGTTATGAGGTCTTGTTCGCCGGTCTTTACTGGACTGCCGACACGAGCCGTGGCGACGTGATCAAGGGAACCAACGGTTTCGTCGGCGCTCCGACGGCTGCTCCGAACGCTGCAGCGTTCGGTCAGGTGCTGTTCACAGTGCCCGGCTCATCCGGCTCGGTGGCGATAAATGCAAGCAGCGTCGACCAAGCCTCCTCGAAGGAGTACGGGGCATTCGCGGACGTCAGTTCGCTCGTCCGCTCGTCCGGGCCTGGCAGCTACACGGTCGCCAACGTTCAGGCTGGAACGGGAGGCAATCGCGGCGGAGGATGGACGCTTCTGGTGGCGTACGCCGACGCCGATGAGCCGCTACGCAACCTCGCCGTCTCCGACGGCTTCCTCAAGGTGGCGGGCCAAGCGCTCGTGACAATTCCGCTCAGTGGCTTCAAGACGCCTTCAAGCGGCGCAGTCAAGACCGAAGTCGGCGTCACCGCATACGAGGGAGACGCCGGCGTGACCGGCGATTACCTCACGCTCAACGACCAGCGCCTCGTCGACGCAGTTCACCCCGACAACAACACCGAAAACTCAACGATCGCCAGCCTCGGCTCGCTCGTGACAACGAAGAGCCCGAATTGGAACAACCAACTCGGCTACGACTCCAGTTTCTTTGCAGCCGACGGGATCCTCGGTAACGGCGCCACAACCGCGATTCTGAAGGCGAAGACGACAGGCGATACATACCTGCCGCAGGCGATCACCTTCGCCACCGAGCTCTTCTCGCCGAACGTCACGCTGACGAAGAGCGCGGCAGTTGTTGGAGGCGGCGCGGCTGAACCCGGCGCCACGATTCGCTACACGATGACCACCACAAACAGTGGCGCCGCCAACGCGACGAACGTGCAACTCAGCGATCCGCTCCCCGGCGCTGTGACGCTCAGCGCCGGCCCCACGGTTTCGGCTGGCAGCGGCAATGCGACCAACGTCGGCGACACGATCACAGCAAGGCTCGGCAGCGGCGCAAGCGCCACCGATGGCGGCACCCTGGCGCCCGGTGCTTCGGCCACCGTCACCTTCGATGCGACGATCAACGCCGATCGTCCGCTCGGCGACGTGATTACCAACACCGCCACGCTGAACTTCGTATCGCCGGACCTTGGACTGCCGATCTCGACCGTCGCGTCGGCAGCGACGACGGTCACCTACCCGGATCCGGGAATCGTCAAGACGATCAGCAGTTCGGCTGGCGGTGCCTACACCTTCGCCCTCACGGTCACCAACCAAGGCACGCTGCCGACGGTCGGGCCGGTGACCGTGAGCGATACGCGCGGCGGCGCGTTCACCGGTGGCTACACGATGTCGGGCAGCGGTTGGAGCTGCCCAGGGTCAGCTTCGCCCTGCACCCGCTCCGACGTGTTGGCGCCAGGCGCCTCCTACCCGCCGATCACGGTCGATGCG
>CAJBIG010000085.1 GCA_903953065.1 uncultured Solirubrobacterales bacterium | reverse complement strand
TTTGATGGGCACGGCTGGTTTCGAACCAGCGACCTCTCGCGTGTGAAGCGAGCGCTCTCCCGCTGAGCTACGCGCCCGGGAATGGTGAAATCTTACCGTGGCTTACTCTCTAGCCTCCCACGAGCCCAAAGCCTGACGTGACCTCCGATCCTCTTTCAGACGCTGTCTCCAGCCAGTACCAACGGTGGCGGTACCCAGAGCCGATCGTTGACCTGCCAGCTTGGCTGGAAAACAACTGGCAGTGGTTCGATCCGAGTCATTCGCATCGCATGTTTTGGCCCGAGCGCGATCAAGTGAACGGGCTCGACATCCTCGTCGCCGGCTGCGGCACCAATCAGGCTGCGGTGCTGGCCTACACGAACCCGGGCGCGCGCATTCTGGCGATCGACGTCAGCGAACCGTCGCTCGATCATCACCGTGATCTGAAACGCAAGTACGCGCTGGAGAACCTCGAACTTCGACTCCTGCCGATCGAGCAGGCCCAGTCGCTTGGCCGCGAATTTGACCTGATCATCTCCACCGGGGTGCTTCACCACATGGCAGATCCGGCCGCCGGGATGAGCGCGCTCGCGGGATGCCTTCGAGTCGATGGAGTGGCGGCGATCATGCTCTACGCGCACTACGGGCGGATCGGAGTTGAGATGCTCCAAGGGGTTTTCAAGGAAATGGGGTTAGGCCAGGACGAAGCGTCGGTCGCGGTTGTGCGGGAGGTTCTCGCGTCGCTGCCGCAGGACCACCCGGTGCAGAGTTATCTCGCGATCGCCCCCGACCTCGGCTCCGACGCCGGCCTCGTTGACACCTTCCTTCATGGCCGCGAGCGCAGCTACACCGTGGATCAGTGCCGCGAGCTTGTCGAGTCGGCCGGGTTGGTCTTCAACGACTGGTTCCTGAAGGCGCCCTACTACCCGCCCGTTTCGCCGTCGAATGCGTTTGAGGCCTCGCTGGCGGCGCTCCCCGCCGGGAAGCAGTGGTCTGTGATCGAGCGGATCAACACCAGTAACGGCTGCCACTTCTTCACGGCCTGCCGGGCCGATCGCCCCGAGCGGAGCTACAGGATTGATTTCGCCGCGGAACGGTTCCTCGACTACGTGCCGTCGCTGCGATCCCGCTGCGAGCTTGATGGGGCACAGATCTCACGGCATGACTGGAGCGCGCCAGTTGACCAAACACAGCTCGCGTTACTGCGCCTCGTTGATGGTCACCGCACGATCGGCGAGATCCTCGGCGAGCCGACCATTCGCGAAGCGCTCGCGCAGCTTGATGCAGAGGCACAGCGGGACTATGCGCGAGCGCTCTTTCAGTCGCTCTGGCAGTTCGACCTTCTAGCTGTCGGGCTTCGAGCTAGCCCCAGCGACTGACCCAGCGTCGGTGCGACAACGCTGCGCTGCAGTCGTCAGCCGGCTTTGCCGCCTGCGCCGCCGTTCCCTCCAGCGCCGCAAACGCTGCCTGCGCTGCGAGCGCCAGCTGCGCCGCCGTTCCCGCCGTTCCCGCCGTTCCCGCCAGCGCCGCCGTTCCCACCAAAGCGCGTTGCGCCGATGGCGCCTGTGAAGATCGCGCCCGTGGTGGATAGCGGCGTGCCGATCGAGCCGGTGAGGTCCGCGCCAGCGAAGCTTGCGCACTGCATGTTGGCTTGGCTCAGCTTTACGCCCCGCAGCTTCGCGCCCTTGAGATTCGCGCCCTTGAGATTCGCGCCCCGAAGGTCGGCTTGGCGGAGGTTTGAGTAGCTGAGGTTCGCTCCCGCGAGGTTCGCGTGGCGAAAGTTGATGTGATCAAGCACGCTGTGGTGGAGGCTGACGCCGTGCAGGTTTTTGCTGTGCAAGTCCTTGTGGGAGCATCTCGCGTGAGACTTGATCTGGCAACCGTTCACGGTGCGGGCCTGCGCCGCGCTGGGGAACAGCGAGACGGCGAGGACGGAGAGGATGGCCTGCTTCACGAGTGGACGCATCAAGTAAAAATACTAGCCCCGAACTAGAAAGAGAGCGAGACCACAATGGACAGTTGGCTCAATACTTTGCAAACTGATACTCCGCAAGAGGGATTCGAGCTTGCGCTCAAGCTGGCGCGGATGGGGGTCAAGTACACACAACCGTCGGATGAGGCTCGCGCAACACTCCGAGACCAGTACGCCGACGACCACGCAGCACTTACCGCGGCATCACACGTCGTTGCCGTCAACTTCCAGACGGTCGCAGCGGCGAACAACTGGTGGCGGTAGTCAGATTCTCGCTTCGCCTCGCCGAACCCGAGGCTTTTTCAGAAGTTCGAGATCAGTCTTGGCAGTGGATTCGGTTCGTCACTTGCGGCTGACCATGGGCGCGGCAGGGTTCGAACCTGCGACCTCTCGCGTGTGAAGCGAGCGCTCTCCCGCTGAGCTACGCGCCCGGAAATTCGGGAGAGAGTTAGAACAGTCTTGGTGCGGCAGCTAGGCGCGCGGCAGCGCCGTGACGGGGCCGGTTAGGCGCACTTGAAGGCGGTCGCCCGGGTGCCAAGCCGGGAAGCCGAGGCTGCGGCTGCGAACGCGGATGCCGTCCTTCAGCTCAAGCGTCACGAGCTGATCGTGGCCGTAGTAGACGCGCTCAACGACGACGGCGTCGGCGCCACCGTCGTGACCTGTTCCGACTGAGATCGATTCGGGCCTAATCAGGATGTCAACTTCGCCGCTCAGCTCCGGCGAAACTCGCACCGTGCCAAGCGAGCATTCGGCGAGCCCGCCGCTGGCTTGCCCTGGGAGCGTGTCGATCTCGCCGAGGAAGGAAGCGACCCAATGGTTGGCTGGTTGGCCATAAACCTCTTCCGGGGATCCCACCTGTTCGATCCGTCCTTCGTTCATCACGGCAACAGTGTCGGCAAGGCTCAAAGCCTCCTCCTGATCGTGCGTGACCAGGAGCGCCGAGACGCCTGCGGCGCGGAGAATCTGGCGCACCTCGCCGCGCACGTGTTCACGCATCGAGGCGTCGAGGTTCGAGAATGGCTCATCGAGCAGCACCACCGAGGGAGTCGGCGCCAAAGCACGAGCCAAGGCGACGCGCTGCTGCTGCCCGCCTGAGAGTTCTTCCGGCCGGCGTGCTTCGAGCCCTTGGAGCCCGACCATTTTCAGCACCTTCGCGACGCGATCACGGTCGGGCCGACGGCCGAGCGCGTAGCCGACATTCTGCTCGACGGTCATGTGCGGGAAGAGCGCGTAGTCCTGAAATACCATCGCCACGCCGCGTTTCTCCGGCGAAGTGAAGCTGGTCTCACAGGCGACGGTTGAACCGGCCACTTCAATCGATCCGAAATCCGGGCACTCGAAACCGGCGATCAGGCGCAGCAGCGTCGTCTTGCCGCAGCCGCTGGGGCCAAGCAGCGCGGCAATCTCACCGGCGCGCAGGGAAAGATCGACGTTGTCGACGGCCTTCAGCGCGCCGAAGCTCTTGCTGAGCCCGTCGCAGCGGACGATTTCGGGTGCCTCTCCACTTCCCCCGATCGGGCAGTCGGCAATCTGATCGACGATTGAATCCATCGCGTCCATTCTCGCAACTTTGCTCATCGCTGCCTGCCAACCAGCAACCAGATCCCTGGCGCGGTCACTACAAGGAGTACGAGCGCCGGAATCGCTCCGCTCTCAAAGAACGAGCGCGACGACTGCTGCCAGATCACGAGCGGCAGCGTGTCAAAGCCGATCGGAGAGAGCAGAACAACGACCGGCAGCTCCTTGATTGCCGCCACGAAGACAAGCGCTGCTCCGGCGAGCATGCCTGCACGGGTCAACGGAATGCCGACTGTGGCCATCACGGCGAGCGGCGAGCGGCCGCTGCCGCGCGCCGCTTCTTCGAGCCGCGGCGGAATCTGAACGACGGCGGAACGCGTGGCCGTGATCGCCAGTGGGAGGCAGACGATCACCATCGCCAGAACCGTCATTGGCAGCGACTGGTAGAGCACCGGTACCAGCCGAATCCCAACGAAAACCATCGCCAAGGCAACGACGATTCCCGGGAGCGCGTAGCCGCTGGTGGTGAGCAGATCAACGACCCGTGAAAGCCTCCCTGGCGCCCTCGCGCCAAGCCAAGCGACTGGCAGCGCGGCGATCGCCGCTGCTGCCGCAGCCAGCCCCGCGAGCAGCAGCGAGTTACCGGCCGCCGTCGCAACTTGGCCCCAATCAACCGCGCCGGCGACGCTTTGAACCGACCAGAAGATCAGCATCCCTACGGGCAGCACGAATGAGATCAGGGCAACGGCCGCGCAGAAGCCAACTGCCGGCCAGCGCCAGCGCCCGAGCGGAACATCGGCCGTTATCCGTGCGCTGCCCGGCCCGACGCGATGGTAGGAACGCCGCCTGCGAACGCGGCTCTCGACGGTAAGCAGCAGCAGCAGCACGAGCACCAGCAGGCCAGCCAGCGCCGCCGCGCCGGTGCGGTCAAAACTCGAGCGGTAT
>CAJBIG010000084.1 GCA_903953065.1 uncultured Solirubrobacterales bacterium | reverse complement strand
CGTCGAACTGCCGCTCGACGCCGACAACCCAGTCAGCGTACTGCGAACGATCGGCCGCCGCACAAAGACGCTCAAGCGCGCCGGTTACGCGGGAACTCTCGACACCGCAATCCGCGCCGCCGACCTTCTCGCGCCGGCGGTTCGCAGCGCAGCAGCCCGCGCCGCAGTCGGCGCCGCGCACTTCACGGTCGTAATCTCAAACGTGCCCGGCCCGAGCGAGCCGCTCTCGCTGATCGGCCGTCAGCTCGAGGGAATCTGGCCGGCCGTTCCGCTGGTTGATGGCCACGCGCTCTCGATCGGCGCGATTTCACACGCTGGCATGCTCCACATCGGCTGCTTTGCCGATGCGGCGCTGGTACCGGACGTTGAACTGATCGCCAGCGATATAGAGCAGACCTTCGAGCTGCTCTGCGAGCTGCCTGCCCAAGCCCCTGCGCCTTGGCAGCAGCGTGCACGCCAGCGGCGCGACGCCATACGCGTCGCTTAGCGCGCTGCGATCCGGCTTACAGCGCCACCAAGCGAGACGACATAAACGCGGCCACGCGCATCCTCGCCGAACGACGAGAGCGCCGCAATCTGTGGCAGGCCAGCTACCCGCGCGTTGGCGCTGGCACCGGAGCTTGCAAGGCGCGCGCCGTAGATGATCCCCTCGCAGAAGTCGCCGTAGAGGTACTTGCCGAGCAGGCTCGGTAGCGCGGGGTCGCGGACGACGTAGCCGCCAGTCACCGAGCACCAGCCCTCGTCATGGGTTCGGACGATCACCGGCTCGATCGCTCCGTCAACAGTTTCATTGGAGAACGGCCGGTCGCCTTCGCGCACGCGCCAGCCAAAGTTGCCTCCGCTGGCCTCCGCGATACTCGTGAAATCGACCTCTTCGACCGTGGCTTCCCCGACATCACCAATGATTAGGTCGCCACCGACGCGATCAAACGAAAAGCGCCAGGGGTTGCGCAGACCGTAGGAGTAGACCTCGGGCCTCGCACCGGCGCGGCCCACAAACGGATTCGACGACGGCACGCTGTACGCCTTCGATCCCGCGCGGCGCGGATCGATTCTGAGAATCTTGCCGAGCATCGAGCCGAGATTCTGCGCGTTGCCGATCGTCCCGTGCTGATCGCCGCCGCCGCCGCCATCGCCGGTGCCGATGTAGAGCAGCCCGTCAGGGCCAAAGTTCAGCTGGCCGCCGTTGTGGTTGTCTTCAGGATCGTCCATCACGAGCACGCTGCGGTAAGAGGAGCGGCTCGCGCGGTCGCTCGTCGCGCGCTTGAACTCGGCGACCTCCTGTTTAGCGTCGCGGCGCGTGAAGTAGACGTAGAAGAGGCCGCTCTTGGCGTAGTCCGGCGAGAAGGCGAGCCCGAGCAGCCCCTGCTCGCCGCCGGCGGTAACCCGCGAGCTGATGTCAAGGAAAGGCGTGCTAAGAGTCTTGCCGTCACGGACAACGCTGATCCGCCCGCCCTGCTGAACAACCATTACCCGCCGCAGGTCCTTCGGCGGCGCCGTCACGTAGAGCGGCAGGTTGAACTTGCCGACGCTGACCAGCTTGACGCCGCCGGCCGCCGGTGCAGCCGCGGCGGATGAGGTGGCAGCAGGCATCTCGCGAGCTGACGAGGAACCGCAGGCACTGAGCGAAATCGCGCAGGCCAACGCGGCGAGCAAAGCGGCGGGCATCGACCG
>CAJBIG010000083.1 GCA_903953065.1 uncultured Solirubrobacterales bacterium | reverse complement strand
GTCCATGTCGCCGAGGTGGTCCTCAACGCCGGCGATGTCGGTCAGCACGATGTAATCGTCGCCTTCCTTGATCAGCCCCATCGCGATACCGGCGACCGGCGCCTTAATCGGAACACCGGCCTGCATCAGCGACAGCGACGATCCGCAGACCGAAGCCATCGACGAGGAGCCGTTCGACTCAAGGATGTCTGAGACGACGCGGATTGTGTACGGGAACGCTTCGGTGTCCGGCACAACCGGAACCAAAGCCCTCTCGGCGAGCGCGCCGTGACCAATGTCGCGGCGCTTCGGGCCACGCATGAATCCTGCTTCACCGACCGAGAACGGCGGGAAGTTGTAGTGATGCCAATAGAAGCGGTTCTTCTCCAGGCCGAGCGTGTCGAGCCGCATCTCTTCCTTGAGCGTGCCGAGCGTGGCGATCGAGAGCGCCTGCGTCTGCCCGCGCGTGAAGAGCGCCGAACCGTGAGTGCGGGGAGCAACGCCAACCTCGATCGAGATGTCGCGAATCTCCTGCGCGTCACGGCCGTCGGGACGCTTCTTGTCAACAGCGATGCGGTTACGGATCGTAGCCTTCTCAAGCTTCGAGAAGATCGTCTGTGCCGTTGCCTTCTTGGCGCTGTAGTCGGAATCGTCGGGGCTGCCGGCGTACTCGGCAACGATTGCGTCGCAGACCGCGTTGCTGGCGTCCTGACGGGCGAGCTTGTCCTCAACCTGGGTTGCGGCGTCAAGATCGGATCCGTGCGAAGCGCGAACCTTTTCGACCAGTGACTCGTCAAGGCTCGGAGCCTCGAAAACGATCTTCTCGCGGCCGGCCTTCTCACGCAGCTCGTGCTGCAGCGCGCAAAGCTTCTTGATCTCGCCGTGAGCGATGTCGAGCGCGTCAAGAATCTCGTCTTCGCCGATCTCGGTTGCTCCGGCTTCAACCATCAGAATCGCTTCTTCGGTACCGGCGACAACGAGGTCCAACTCGCAGCCTTCAAGCAGCGATTCCTCTGTTGGGTTGACGACGAAGGATCCGTCGATCTTGCCGATACGAACCGAGCCGACCGGGGTCGGGAGCGGAACCTGCGAGATCATCAGTGCCGCTGAAGCACCGTTCATCGCGAGGATGTCGTAGGGATGGACCATGTCGACGCTCAGCGGCATTGCCACCAGTTGCGTCTCGTAGTGCCAACCCTTCGGAAAGAGAGGACGAATTGGACGGTCGATCATGCGGGCCGTCAGCGTGCCCTTCTCGCCGGAGCGGCCTTCGCGCTTGAAGAACGAGCCGGGGATCTTGCCTGCTGCGTACATCCGCTCCTCGACGTCAACCGTCAATGGAAGGAAGTCGACGTCGCGCAGATTGCCGACGGTCGCAGTGCAGAGAACCATCGTGTCGCCTTGGCGAATTACTACGGCGCCTCCGGCCTGCTTGGCCATCCTGCCTGTTTCCAGCGAGATTTCAGTGCCGCCGATCTCAGCCGAGACCGTGGTCACAGTGTTGGTAGTCATTTGGTGTTGTACTCCTCATCAAGGCCGCCTTCGGATCCTGCAGCCTGTTAGTTAAATTCTTTTCGATATCCGATTACGACCATCCTAGCCGCCTGGCGTACTTGGCCGCAGGACGCCTGTCAGCGCGGCTGCGCCGGAAACTCGGTCTGGATCCTGCCGCCGACAACGAACGATGGCGCCCCCGTGGCGCCGGCTCGCATCGCAGCGGTAGCGGATTCGGCGACAATGTCGGCCAGCGCCGGGTCGCGGCGATCGCTCTCGAAGCGCTCAATATCGATGCCAAGCAGCTCGCATCGCTGCCAGAGGTG
>CAJBIG010000082.1 GCA_903953065.1 uncultured Solirubrobacterales bacterium | reverse complement strand
GTTGGCGTCGTTGTCGTTGTTGTCGGCGTCGTCGTTGTCGTCGTCGGCGTTGTTGTCGTCGTCGTTGGCGTTGTTGTTGTCGTCGTTGGCGTCGTGATCGGCTTTGGCTTCGTTTCGAGGCATTGAACCGGGACGCTGGTCTCAAGCCGCTGGAGCCCGGCCGCTATCCGTGAGCGCAGCTCGCTGTTGACGCTCGCGGGCAACTGGCTGAACTCGCTCTGAGCATCGGAGAGCGCTGAGGCGGCCGCCTCGCAGTCGCCGGCGGCGGTCGCGTCGGCGACTTGGCCGATCGACTGATCGAGAGCTGACGCGTCTGATGCGGGAATCAGGTCGGTGCTGCTGCCGCAGCCTGCGACTGCCACAGAAACGAGCATTACGCAGCCGAAAAATGTGATTCGAGCAGAATTCATTCCTATTGACCGTACTGGAGCCTGTCGGCGAGTGAGTCAGGTAAGCGAGCTGCTCGGATCGCCGCTGCGGCGCCGGCCACGTCGTACTCGGTCCGCTGCCAGATCACTTCCGAGCTCTCCGTGTCGAGCAGTAGCCATGCGGCGCGCGGGTCGCCGTCGCGTGGTTGGCCAACGCTGCCAGGATTCAGCAGCCAGCGGTCGCTTCCGGCGTCAACGCTGTCGCCGTCGCGGCGCGCGTCGCCGGTCGCCAGTTCGGTCTCGGTGCGATGGAAGGCAAGGGCGACGTGGCTGTGACCGATCAACCCGATCCGTGTGCGCATCGTGTCGAAGCAAAGGTCGGCCAGCAATGTGCTGATCACGTACTCCCAGACCGGGTCGCGCGGGCTGCCATGGAAGAGGCCCACGTCTTCGGCCGTTGCCTTCGATGAAAGCGACGAGAGCCACTCGAGCTCGGAGTCACCGATTACGTCAAGCGTCCAGCGCGCTGCCAAGGCGGCGCCGCGTGAGAAGTCATCGAGCCTTAGTTCACCGGTCACTGCAAGATCATGGTTGCCCGCAAGGCAGACCGAAGCGTTCTCGCGCACCAACTGAACGCAGTCGTTCGGGTCGGCGCCGTAGCCGACGAGGTCGCCAAGGCACCAGAGTTCGTCGGCGTCGATCGCGTCAACGGCCACCAAAACGGCCTCTAAGGCCTGACGGTTGGCGTGTATGTCGGAGATAACGGCTACTCGCATCGCAATAAAAGCTCGCTTCGACGGTAGCGTGATGGGCTTGAGTTTCATTCGCCACAGCGCCCTGTTCGCAGTAGTCGTCGCGTTGCTCGTCGCCGAGCTGCTCGTTCTGGTGATGACGCCGCGCAGCGGGCTGATCACGCCGCTCCCGACCGACGCCGCGCAGTGGTTCACGCCCGCCCAGCTCAGTCGCGCCGCTTCCTTCAACGGTCTGCAGCTCTGGCTCGGGATCGCGGCGCTGGTGGTCAAGGCAGCGGTCTTGGCGTTGATCGTCGTCCGCGCTCCAGCTTGGCTTCGCGGCCCGTACCGCCACCCGATCATCGTCTCGGGCCTCGTTGGCGCCGCGATTTCGATCGCCGTCGTGGTTGCGCTGCTGCCTCTCGGCGTGCTGATGCGAATCCGTTCGATCGATTACGGACTGACCACGAGCAGCTGGAGTCAGTGGGGCTGGGATGTGGCCAGGAGCGCTGGAATCGCGGCCTTGATTGCGGCCGTCGCGACCCTTATCGCGATCGCCTTGATCCGCAAGATGCCTCGGCGCTGGTGGGTTCCGGCCTCAGCTCTGATCGTCCTGGGGGGCGTGATGATCACCTTCGCCGGGCCGCTCGTGATCGACCCGATCTTCAATCGCTTCACGCCGCTGGCCGCCGGCCCGGCGCGCAGCTCGGTCGTCGAACTGGCAGGTCGCGCCGGCGTGAAGGTTGGCTCGGTGTACGTGATCGACGCCAGCCGCCGGACGACAGCCGCCAATGCCTACGTGGTCGGCATTGGCTCGTCGAAAAGGGTTGTCCTCTACGACACGCTGCTCAGTAAGTTCCCACCAGCGCAAACGCGGCTCGTCGTCGCCCACGAGCTGGCCCACGTTCACTACCGCGACATTCCCCACGGCCTGCTCTTCCTGTTGATCGTTGCTCCGTTCGGCGCTTGGGCGGTGTCGCGCTGCCTGCGCCTCTGGGGGCCGCGTGATGGGTTGCCGGCCGGCCCGTCGAGCGTTCCCGCCCTGACAGCGGCCGTAATCCTTATCGTCTTCGCAATCACTCTGATCTCCAACCAGCTCTCACGTTCGGTCGAAGAGCGAGCCGATGCTTTCGCGCTGACGCTTACCGGCGATGCCCCAACCTTCATCGCTCAGCAGCGGCGAATCTCGATCCAGAACCTCGGCAACCCGGATCCGCCGGCGATTACTCATTGGATCTTCGGCACCCACCCAACGACGGTTGAGCGGATCGGCATTGGCCTCGCTTGGCAGCGCGGTGAGCGGCCCAGTGGGGGCGAGAGGTGAAGATCACGGTCCTTTCCGTCGGCCGCCTGCGGGCCCCTTTCGCCGATGACATCGCCCACTACGAGAAGCTGATCGGCCATTACGCGCCGATTGAATTGATTGAGCTGCGCGAGCCGGCGAAGTTGGCCGGGCGGGTTCCCGAGAAGGCCCACCTCGTGCTGCTCGACGATGAAGGCAAGCAGTACGACAGCGTCGCCTTCAGC
>CAJBIG010000081.1 GCA_903953065.1 uncultured Solirubrobacterales bacterium | reverse complement strand
TGCTCGGTGCACCACCAGTACTCCTCCAGTGTTTCGCCCTTCCAGGCGAAGACGGGAATGCCGGTCGGTTTATCAACCGTTCCGTCGGGGCCTACGACAACCGCAGCGGCAGCGTGGTCTTGCGTCGAGAAGATGTTGCATGAGCACCAGCGAACCTCGGCGCCGAGCGCGACCAGCGTTTCGATCAACACGGCGGTCTGAATCGTCATGTGAAGTGAGCCGGTGATGCGAGCGCCCTTCAGAGGCTGAGTGGCGGCGAACTCTTCGCGCGTCTTCATCAGGCCGGGCATCTCGTTTTCCGCAAGGCGGATCTCCTTGCGGCCAAATTCGGCGTCGCCAAGATTGGCCACCTTGTAGTCGTTGTCGGTAAGTACGGCGGTCGTGGTCATTAGGCAGCGGTCTCCATCGTTTCGTTGGTTGTCAAGGCGGCGATGATGCGGGCATGTTTCTCCTGCTCCCAGCGCAGCCATTCATCAGCAGATACAGCTTCGGGGCGTTGCGGCTCAGCTTCAAGCCAACTATCAACCGCCCCGCTAAGTGCTTCGTCGCGGCGCAACCTCAGCGCGAAGGCGACGTCTCCAAGGCCAATCTCGTGATCGGCGAGCAGCTCACGAAGTGTGCGCAGGCGCTGCAGCTCACCGGGGCCGTACTGGCGATAGCCAGCTTCGGTGCGGGCAGTCTCGATCAGGCCGATGCGCTCGATGTAGCGCAGCATTCGCGGCGTCCAGCCGCTTGTTTCGGCTGCTTCGTGGATTGTTAGCGCTTCCATTGAGACTCAACCTTATCAAAGCTGTGTCAAGGTTGAGGCTTTTTGGCCTGCAGGCGCTACTCGTGCTCGGCTAGACCCTTCTTGAGTGCCGTGATCACTGCGATATCAGCCGGGTCCTGCTCGTTGCAGACGGCCAAGTAAGTCGAAAACAGATCGCCGAGCAAAACCAGCGAAAAGGCACGCTCGACCGCCGTCTGACCAAGCGAATCAACGACGTGAACTGAGGCTCCGTCGGCCTCGATCAATGAACGCGTCAGCTCGATCCGGCGCGCGATCCGTGGTGGGTCGTCGCTGTCCTTGAAGAAAAGAGCGCTGAATCGACCGAAGTCGGCCGCAGTTCCCCAGCCGACGATCTCATTGTGGTCGAGTTCCGGAAGAACCGAAGCGAAGGCAAGCTGATTGGCGTTCTCGTTTACCTGCGTCTTCCAACGACTGGCGACAGCCTCGGTCAACCCGTAACCGGCGATCACGGGAATCGTCCCGTGAACGGCGCGGGCAAGGCTCTTGGCGAGCGAATCCTCAGGCGAGTCGGGGCCCCACTCGATTGCCAGCTGCTCAAGATGGTCGGCGGCAACGTCGACTTCCGTTGTCAAACGTGGCCCGGCGCCACAAGCGGCGGCAACCTCAAGCGCGGCGACCGTCATGTAGGCAACGGCAGCGCGTGGCTGCAGGCCACCGGCGACCGGGATTACCGGCACGCCCTCGGCACGCGCGGCCTGAGCCAGCGTGCCGCCGGTCGTGACGACGACGCGGTTGCTGCCGATGATGCCGGCCGCTTCAAAGCAGGCCAGGGTCTCCTCGGTCTCCCCGGAGTAGCTGGCGCAGAGAACGGTCGTCTCGGCGGTCGTCCAACCCGGCAATGAGTAACCGGCGGCGCTGAGGATCGGGCGCGAAGCTTGGTCGCCGAGAATTCCGCGCGCCAAACGGCCACCGATCCCGGAGCCGCCCATACCAGCGACGAGCAGGCCGCCGGGCGAATCAACCTGCGGGAGCTCTGCCGACTCAACCTTGAAGACGGCGTCGCGCAGCTGCTCGGGGAGCGACAGCACGTCGGCAATCTGGTCGGTTGGGTCAACCTTCGCGACGGCGGCGCGGTCGAGTGGCTGGGCTGATGAGCTTTCGGCGGTCAAGGTGACGCAAGTTTGGCGCAGTGGCGTTGACGATGCCGTGCGGGTACTAGTCGGCGTCAGCGGCGAAGAGTTTGGCGCCGCCGCCAACTGTCGCGTCGGCGGCAACCTTGACGCGCGGCCCCACGACCGACTGCTCGCTGATTCGCGCGCCGGCGCCGACCTCTGCGCCGGGAGAGAGGATCGCGTCATCGATCTGCGCGCCGGCGCCAATGCGGCAGCCGTCGAGAACCGCGGAAGCCTCGATCTTGGCGCCGGTGGCCACCTCTACCCCGTCGCCGAGAGCCGCCCCTGGCCCCACCGTCGCGCCCGCGGCGACGCTGCAATTGTCGCCCAGTACCGCCGGGCCAACCAGATCACCTTCGACGCTGCAGCCTTCACCGAGCGCTATCCCGTGGCCGTCGAGCCGCGAGCCGGCTTCGCTCTTCACAGCGCCGCTGAGAATGTCAGCGGTCGCTTTGAGATAACGATCGGGCGTGCCGATGTCGAGCCAGTACGCATCGCGGTCGGCGACAGCGTAGAGCCCTTCACCAACAAGCTTGGGCCAGACTTCGCGCTCGATTGAGACAGCGCGGCCCGGTTCGATCAGGTCGAGGACGCTGCGCTCGAGGACGTAGGCGCCGGCGCTGATCAGATCGGTGTCGATCTCGCTTGGCTCAGGCTTTTCAAGAAAGCCGAGCACCTCGCCGTCGTCGCCAACTCGAACGAGCCCAAAGCTCGATGGGTCTTCAACCGGAACCAGCGACAGCGTCGCCTGCGCGCCGAGCTCACGGTGGCGCGTGATCTGGGCGGCGAGGTCAAGATCGGTCAAGATGTCGCCGTTGCACATCACGAAACGCTCGCCAAGCCCATCGGCCAGCTGCTCGTCGGCAAAACGCAGCGCGCCACCGGTTCCAAGCGGCTCGCTCTCGGTGACATAGCTGATCTGCAGGCCAAAGCGGCCGCCGTCGCCCAGAGCTTCGCGCATAGCGTCCGGCTTGAAGCCGCAGGCCATCACTACCTCAGCGATTCCGTTGGCCGCCAGCCACTCGAGCATGAAGGCCATCATCGGCCGGTCAACCAACTTCACGGCCGGCTTTGGCAGCTCCGAGGTCAGCGGCCTCAGCCGTGTCCCCTCGCCGCCGACGAGGATTACGGCGCGCATCGCTTTAGGAGCGGCCGACGCCCTCGTAGCGGAGCCCTGCAGCGGCCGCCGCCTTCGGGTCAAAGAGGTTGCGCCCGTCGATCAGCACGTCGCCTGCCATCGCGCCTGCCAGCTCGGAAAGGTCGAGCGCAGCGAACTCATCCCACTCGGTTACGAGAACGACGGCGTCGGCGCCGCTGACCGCGCTAAGCGCGTCGGCTGCAAAATCGACCCCCGGCATCATCTCGGCCGCGGCATCTTCAGCGATCGGGTCGTAGGCGGTGACGGTCGAACCGGCGGCTTGAAGCCGCGCAGCGAGCACCAGAGACGAGGCTTCGCGCATGTCATCGGTGTTCGGCTTGAAGGCGACGCCGAGCAGGGCAACGTGCTTGCCGACGAGCGAGCCAAGGTGCTTCTCGAGCTTGCCAATGACGCGGCGCTTCTGAAGTTCGTTGACCTCAATCACGGCGCCCAGCAGCTGGAAGTGGTAACCGCTGTTGCCGGCCAGCTGCTTGAGCGCGCTTACATCCTTCGGGAAGCAGCTGCCGCCGAAGCCAATACCGGGCTGGAGGAACTTCGGCCCAATCCGCTGGTCGAGCCCCATCCCGCGCGCAACTTCAATCACGTCGGCGCCGGTCTCCTCGCAGACGTTGGCGATCTCATTGATGAACGAGATCTTCGTGGCCAGAAAGGCGTTTGCTGCCAGCTTGACCATCTCGGCGCTGGCTACGTCGGTGCGAACCAGTTCGCTGCGACCCTTGCCGCCGTGCTCGGCGCTGAGAAGCGGCCGGTAGAGGTCAGCGACGGCGTCGCCGGCCCAACCGCCGTCGTCGCCGATCACAACGCGGTCCGGGTCGAGAAAGTCGGCAAGCGCCGTTCCCTCTTTGAGGAACTCGGGGCACGAGACGTAGCTGAACCCCTCCTTGCCCTGTTCGGAGAAGATCCGCTCAATCGCTTCACCGGTGCCAACCGGGACGGTCGACTTCATCACCAAGGCGTGATGGTCGGAGGCAGGCATCGCCTCGACGACTGCGTGGACGGCGCTGAGGTCGGCGTCGCCGGAGTAGGTCGGTGGCGTGCCAACGGCAACGAAGAGCAGGCGCGTGTGTTCGAGCGCTTCGCCAAGGTCGGTCGAGAAGTGCAGTCGCTCACGGTTGCGTTCGATCGCTTCGGCAAGGCCGGGCTCATGGATTGGAACCTCGCCGCGATTTAGCCCGGCGATCTTGTCGGCGTCGATATCCACACACCAGGCTTCGCTACCCAGTTCGGCGAAGCCGACCGCTGTGCAGAGCCCGACATAGCCGGTCCCGATAACTCCTATTGCTTCGCGTTCAGAATTGCTCATGGCGAGCCGCGAAGAGTACCTGCGTTGCGTCGAGAAACACGGTTGCTAGCTGCCAAGCCGCGTCAGCGAGCGTGCGATCGCCAACATCTGGGGATTGGTCAGCGTCAGCGAAAGCGTGTTCGAAACCCAGTAGACGCCCTTCGGCGTTCGAAGCGCGACCAGCCGCAGCCTCGTTCCGTCATAGAACAGTTCGAAGTCGCGGCCGCGCATCTTCATCGTCTCACTCGGCGTGTCAAGGATCGGCGGCGCCGACCAGGTGGTTCCCTGAACGCCGTAGTACTGCCCGGCCTCACCGGTCGAAAGAACCATCCGGTAGGCGGAGAAAGCCGTCTTGGCGCGGTCCCTGATCTTGTAGGCGCGGGTTGCGGGGTAATCCGGCTCTCCGGAGCTGTAGCCGCCGCTGGCGAGCCGGTTGGCCGGGAAGTAGACCGGCATCGGAGTCTTGGCAGCGGCCGTGATCGCCTGAGACTCGCCTTCGCCCTTGGCGTTGATCACGCCGGCTGGAAGCCCGCCGGAGAGCTTCTTCTTCTGCTTGCTGCGCGCCTTGGTCCCCTTCTTGCTCTTGTCGCCGGTCTGGCTCGCTCCGCCGCTGGCCTGCGTGCTCTCGAACTCGTCAACGGCAGTTCGCAGAGCGCTGGGCGAGATCCCAAGGTCGCTTCCGCCCGCGATGTCGGTTGCCGGGAATTGAACCTCGCGGATTGGGTTCTTCGATGAGAGGAAGCCGAGCTTGAGCAGCTGAAGAATCGCGTCGTTGGAGCGGACGTCGGTGCGCGTGTAGCGAGCGAAGATTCGCACCAGCTCTTGGCGATCGCCGAGCAGCGAGGAGAGCGAGAACTGACCTTTGGCTTGGCGCAGGAAGTCTTGCTGGCGGGCGGAGCGAACAAAGTCGGAGTCGGCGTGGCGGAAGCGGACAAGATCGAGTGACTGCTGACCGCAGAGCTTCTGATAGCCGGGCTTGATGTCGATCTCGGCATATTGCGCGCTTGGCGGCAGCCCGACGTTTGAGTGGTAGTAGCGGTGGTCAACGTCAACGTAGACGCAGCCGAGCCGATTGACGGCGCGCTGGAAGCCACCGAAGTTGACTTCGACGATGTGGTTGATCTCAACCCCCAGCAGGTCACGGACGGTCTCCAAAGTCAACTTTGGGCCGCCGATCGAAAAGGCGGCGTTGATCTTGTCGCTGCCGTAGCCGGGGATGTCGACCTTGAGGTCGCGCGGGATTGACATCACCGCCGTCGCTTCCTTGTTGGGGTCGAGCCGCACCAACATCAGCGTGTCGGAGCGGGCTGCCCCCTTCAGCTTGCGATCACTAAAGCGACGGTCTGAGCCGATCAGCAGGATCGTCTGCGGGCCGCCGCCGTCAACGTTGTCGAGCGCGTTCTTGACCCCTGGGATCGTCTGCCCTTCGGTGCGGACAATGTTGACCAACTGGTCAACCTCCAGCAGCGCTGCCGAGGCGACGGTCGTCGCCGTCAGCAGAACGATCAGAACGCCCGCGAGGGCCCCCTTCGTTAGCACTCCACGGCCCGGCCGGGGCGGCTTGTTGGGATCGGTTGTCACAGGCAAAAGCTCCTAGAGCAGCCTAGCGAGCGCGCCCGCCGGAGTCGCCACTTTGCAGCGAGCTAGCCCTCAACGGCGCGCAGCTTCGGAGGCGCGCCCGACTCGCCCAGATAGCCGGGCAGATCACGGATAAAGACAGCCAGTGCTTGCCGGTAGCACTTCAGTGATGAGACCGAAACCCACTCGTTTGGGCCATGATGGCCGCCACCTTCGGGGCCGAACTCGACCGCCGGAATACCGGCCTCAAGAAATGAGATTGCGTCGGAGGCGCCGTCGCGACCGATCGAGAGCGCCTCGCCCTCGCGAACCGAGCTGACCGCAGCACGCAGCGCCAGTACGTATTGGTCTTGGCGCGAGACGATCGCTGGCACGCGGTGGAACTTGCGCACGATTTTCAGATCGTCGAGCCGTTCGATCTGTTCGATGATCTGATCCGGGTCCTGCCCCGGCAGGTAACGAATGTCAACGTCGATCAGACAGCGGTCGGGGACCTTGTTGAAGGCGTCGCCTCCGGTAACCCGCGCGAGGTTGATCGACGGGCGGTCGAAAAGATCTGAAGACTGGCGGCTGAACGGCAGCGTTTCAATCCGCCGGTAAAGGTCGTTGGCCTTGAGGATTGCGTTGTCACCGAGCCACGGCGTTGAACCGTGGGCGGCTGTGCCGACGACCTCGAGCCTGAGCGCCAACACACCTTTGGCTTGGACGCCGATGTGAAGATCGGTCGGTTCGCCGGTGATTGCAAAGTCAGCGTCGATGCCCTCGCCAACGATCACGGCGGTGGAGCGATTCTCAACGTTTTCGGATTCCTCGTCAGGCACGCAGATGAGCCGCACGCGCACCTCGTCTTGGAGGCTTGCGTCGTGCACGGCACAGATCAGCGCGGCCAGCGCCCCTTTCATGTCGTAGGCGCCGCGGCCGATCAGCCGGTCACCTTCAAGGCGCGGCACGAATTGCTCGGCAAAGGCCGGAACTACATCGAGATGGCCGTGGAGGACAACCAGCGGCCCTTCGAGCGGCCCGGCGTCGGCGATAATCACCGGCAGCCCTTCATGGTCGCGACTGGTGACCCGCACGTCGCGCGTCTCCAGCCAGCCCTTGACGAACTCGGCGGCGGCGCGCAGACCGTCCTCCTTCGAGGTGTCATAGGCGATCAGCCGTTCGGCAAGAGCAAGCTCGTCCATCACCGCTGAGGATAGAGTCCCGCCTATGAGCTCACGAATCGTCCTCTTTGGTGCAAGCGGCTACACCGGCGACCTGACGGCCCGCGAAATGGTCGCGCGCGGAATGACGCCGGTTCTCGCCGGCCGCCGCCGTGAGCCGCTCGAGCGGCTCTCAGCCGAACTCGGCGGGCTCGAGGTGCAGCTCGCCGACGTTGAGAACCCCGCCAGCGTCCGCGCACTGGTCGAAAAAGGCGACGTACTGGTCAGCACCGTCGGCCCGTTCATGCGCTTCGGTCAACCAGCGCTTGACGCCGCACTGAGCGCAGGCGCCCACTACTTGGACTCGACCGGCGAAGGACCGTTCATCCGCCGCGTCTTCGAGCAGGCAGGCCCACGCGCCCGCGCCGAGGGGACGGTGCTTCTTACGGCAATGGGCTACGACTACGTGCCCGGCAACCTTGCCGGCGCGATTGCGCTGCGCGAGGCCGGCGACGCGGCCAGCCGCGTCGAGATCGGTTACTGCTGGCAGAACGCCAGTGGCGGTTCAACTTCAGGGATGAGCGGCGGCACAAGAGCCAGCGCCGCCGGCGTGGCGTTCGAGCCATCCTTTGCTTGGCGCGGTGGCAGGCTCTTGACTGAGCGGGGAGCGAAAGAGATTCGAACATTTGACACCGGCGAAGGTCACAGCGCTGATGGAGTTTCGATCGGCGGCAGTGAGCACTTTGGCCTCCCCCACATCGACCCTCAGCTCTTGGACGTGGGCGTCTACCTGGCTTGGTTTGGGCCGATGACGAAGCCGATGCAGCTCTTCTCGGCAGGAGGAGCAGCGGCAACCAAAGTTCCCGGCGTTCGCGCCGGCCTACGCGCACTGAGCTCAAAGCTAGTAACCGGCTCAAGCGGTGGCCCGGACGCGCAGGCCCGTGCCGGCTCGCGATCGATCATCTGCGCCGTCACTTATGACCGCGCCGGCAAACAGCTCAGCTCGGTTCGCCTGAAGGGACCGAACGGATACGACCTGACGGCCGACTTCCTCGCCTGGGGCGCTGAGCAGGTTGCTGCCGGCACAGTCAGCACATCGGGTGCGCTCGGCCCGGTTCAGGCCTTTGGTCTCGACGAACTGACGGCTGCGGCCGCAGAGTACGGCCTCAAAGCCGACTGAGCTAGCGCCTCTACGCTTCGAGAATGCCGAAGAAGATCTTCGCGCGGCGCTGATCGCGCAGTGCCTTCTTCTGCGCCGCGGTGTGAGGCTCGGCCTCGGCGATTGCCGCTTCGGCCGCATCGATCTGAGCCTGAAGCTCCTCGCGGACCAGATCGTCGGCCTTGATCGCCTCCTCAACCAGCACCAGCGCATGGTTGTCGGCAACCTGGATGTATCCCTCACCCTGAGCGAAACTGACGATCTCGGTCTCCGAGAGGTACAGCTTCAGCTCGGCCGGCGCGAGCATGCCAAGCAGCGGCGTGTGGTTGGCGAGGATGCCGATAGAACCGACCTCTGTGCGGGTTGAGACCATCTCAACTTCGCCGCTGAAGATCGGCCCTTCCGGCGTCAACACCTCTACTTGGAACGGAGTGCGGGCCATCGTCGCTGCTAGCGATCCTTGGCTGCGGCTTCGACAACCTGCTCGATCGTGCCCTTCAGCAGGAAGGCCGACTCAGGCACGTCATCGTGGACGCCTTCGATCAGCTCACGGAACGAGCGCACCGTCTCGGCGACCGGCACGTATTCACCAGGAGTACCGGTGAACTGCTCAGCAACGTTGAAGGGCTGCGAAAGGAAGCGCTCGACCTTACGTGCGCGCTGCACGGTGATCTTGTCCTCCTCGGAGAGCTCGTCGATTCCGAGGATCGCGATGATGTCCTGGAGCTCCTTGTAGCGCTGCAGGATCTCCTTGACGCGGGTCGCGACGTCGTAGTGCTCCTGGCCGAGGATGTCGGCCTTGAGGATCGTCGAGGTTGAATCGAGCGGATCGACGGCCGGGTAGATGCCCTTCTCCGAGATCGAACGTGAAAGCACGGTCGTCGCGTTGAGGTGGGCGAATACCGAAGCAGGCGCCGGGTCGGTGAGGTCGTCGGCAGGAACGTAAATCGCCTGCACCGAGGTAACTGAACCCTGGCGCGTTGAGGTGATCCGCTCCTGCAGCTGACCCATCTCCGATTCCAGCGTTGGCTGGTAACCAACCTGGGAAGGCATCCGGCCCATCAGCGCCGAAACCTCTGAACCGGCCTGAACAAAGCGGAAGATGTTGTCGATGAAGAGCAGCACGTCCTGGCCTTGATCACGGAAATACTCGGCCATCGTCAGGCCCGAAAGGGCGACGCGCATACGAGCTCCTGGAGGCTCGTTCATCTGACCGAAGACAAGCATCGTCTTGTCGATGACGCCCGACTCCTTCATCTCGAGCCAAAGGTCGTTCCCTTCGCGTGAGCGCTCGCCGACGCCGCAGAATGCGGAGAGGCCGCCGTGCTCCTTGGCGAGGTTGTGAATCAGCTCCTGAATCAGAACCGTCTTGCCTACTCCAGCTCCGCCGAAGAGGCCGACTTTGCCGCCCTTGGCGTAAGGCGCGAGCAGATCGATCACCTTGATGCCGGTTTCGAACATCTCGGTAGTTGGCGTTAGATCCTCGACATCCGGGGCTGGCTGGTGGATCGGGCGGCGCTCTTCGACCTTGAGTTCCGGGCCACCGTCGATCGTTTCGCCGAGCAGGTTGAAGATGCGGCCGAGCGTCTGCTCGCCGACCGGAACGGTGATCGGGCCGTGTGTGTCGGTTACGGCAACACCTCGGGCGAGGCCGTCGGTCGTATCCATCGCGACTGCGCGAACACGGTCGTCGCCGAGCTGCTGCTGCACTTCGCAGACCAGCGTTTCGCCGCCGAGCTGGACCGTAATGGCGTGGTTGATCTCGGGCAGCGAGTCGGGGAAGGAAGCCTCAATAACGACTCCCTTGACCTCTTCGATGCGTCCTGTGTTGCTGCTTTCAGATTCCATTTGTTCCTCTGATTTGATTGTGATCAGGTCAGCGACTCAGCGCCGGCAACGACTTCCATAATTTCCTGCGTGATCT